>CAMKZP010000483.1 GCA_946477805.1 uncultured Enterobacter sp. | reverse complement strand
GGCTGAAGAAGTATTCCATGGAGCTGGGCGGTAAATCCCCGGTTTTAATATTTGAAGATGCCGACATCGAGCGCGCGCTGGACGCCGCCCTGTTCACCATCTTCTCCATCAACGGCGAGCGCTGTACGGCGGGCTCGCGCATCTTCATCCAGCAGAGCATCTACCCGGCGTTCGTCAAGCGCTTCGCCGAGCGCGCGAACCGCCTGCGCGTGGGCGATCCGGGCGATCCGAACACCCAGATTGGCGTGCTGATAAGCCAGCAGCACTGGGAGAAGGTCTCCGGCTATATCCGCCTCGGCATTGAAGAGGGCGCAACCCTGCTGGCGGGCGGCCCGGACAAACCGACCGATTTGCCTGCGCACCTGAAGGGCGGCAACTTCCTGCGCCCCACCGTGCTGGCGGACGTCGACAACCGCATGCGCGTGGCGCAGGAGGAGATCTTCGGGCCGGTGGCCTGCCTGCTGCCGTTTAAGGACGAAGCGGAAGGCCTGCGCCTGGCGAACGACGTGGAGTACGGCCTGGCGTCGTACATCTGGACTCAGGACGTCAGCAAGGTGCTGCGCCTGGCGCGCAGCATTGAAGCGGGCATGGTGTTCGTCAACACCCAGAACGTGCGCGACCTGCGCCAGCCGTTCGGCGGCGTGAAGGCCTCCGGCACCGGGCGCGAGGGCGGCGAGTACAGCTTCGAGGTGTTCGCGGAGATGAAGAACGTCTGCATCTCGATGGGCGACCATCCGATTCCAAAGTGGGGGATCTGATCATGGGTAAATTAGCGTTAGCGGCAAAAATCACCCACGTTCCGTCGATGTACCTCTCAGAACTGCCGGGGAAAAACCACGGCTGCCGCCAGTCAGCCATCGAAGGACACAAAGAGATTAGCAGGCGCTGTCGCGAGATGGGCGTGGACACCATCATCGTGTTCGACACCCACTGGCTGGTGAACAGCGCGTACCACATCAACTGTGCGGACCATTTTGCAGGCGTCTACACCAGCAACGAGCTGCCGCACTTTATCCGCGACATGACCTACGACTACGACGGCAACCCCGAGCTCGGCCAGCTGATTGCCGACGAAGCGGTGAAGCGCGGGGTGCGCGCCAAGGCGCACAACATCCCGAGCCTGAAGCTGGAGTACGGCACGCTGGTGCCGATGCGCTACATGAATGCGGATAAGCACTTCAAAGTGGTCTCCATCTCGGCGTTCTGCACGGTTCATGACTTCGCCGACAGCCGCAGGCTCGGCGAGGCCATCGTCAGCGCCATTGAAAAATACGACGGCACCGTGGCGGTGCTCGCCAGCGGCTCGCTGTCGCACCGCTTTATCGACGACCAGCGCGCGGAGGAAGGGATGAACAGCTACACCCGCGAGTTCGACCGCCAGATGGACGAGCGCGTGGTGAAGCTGTGGCGCGAAGGCCAGTTCAGGGAGTTTTGCAGCATGCTGCCGGAGTATGCCGACTACTGCTACGGCGAGGGCAACATGCACGACACGGTGATGCTGCTGGGCATGCTCGGCTGGGACAAATACGACGGCAGGGTGGAGTTTCTCACCGAGCTGTTCGCCAGCTCCGGCACCGGCCAGGTCAACGCCGTTTTCCCGCTGCCCGCGTAAGGAGCCACCGTGCCGCACTTTATTGCTGAATGTACCGACAATATCCGCGAGCAGGCCGACCTGCCGGGGCTGTTCGCCAAAGTGAACGAGGCGCTGGCCGCCACGGGCATCTTCCCGCTCGGCGGCATCCGCAGCCGCGCCCACTGGCTGGAGACCTGGCAGATGGCCGACGGCAGGCACGATTACGACTTCGTGCATATGACGCTGAAGATCGGCGCGGGGCGCAGCCTCGAAAGCCGTGAGGCGGTGGGAGAGATGCTGTTTGCGCTGATCAAAACGCACTTCGCAGAGCTTATGGCGAGCCGCTACCTGGCGCTCTCTTTCGAAATAGAAGAGCTGCACCCGACGCTCAATTACAAACAAAACAACGTACACGCCTTGTTTAAGTAAAACCGTCCCCTCTCCCTCTGGGAGAGGGTTAGGGTGAGGGAAAATCTCTTCGGCCTGATGCCCTCATCCCGTCCCTCTCCCACGGGGAGAGGGGGAAAACACGACAACAGGATATCGCCATGCTCGATAAACACACCCATACCCTGATCGCCCGCCGTTTGCATCAGGCGGAACAATCCCGGGAGCAGATCCGCGCGATCTCCCTGGAGTACCCGGCGATCACCCTTGAAGACGCCTACGCCGTTCAGCGCGAATGGGTCAGTCTGAAAATCGCCGAAGGCCGCGTGCTCAAAGGCCACAAGATCGGCCTGACCTCGAAAGCGATGCAGGCCAGCTCGCAAATCAGCGAGCCGGACTACGGCGCGCTGCTCGACGACATGTTCTTCTACGACGGCAGCGACATTCCCGTCGATCGCTTTATCGTCCCGCGTATCGAAGTCGAGCTGGCCTTCGTGCTGGCAAAACCGCTGCGCGGCCCTGACTGCACGATCTTCGACGTCTACAACGCCACGGACTACGTGATCCCCGCGCTGGAGCTGATCGACGCCCGCTGCCATAACGTTGACCCGGAAACCCAGCGCCCGCGCAAGGTGTTCGACACTATCTCCGATAACGCGGCCAACGCGGGCGTGATCCTCGGCGGCCGCCCGATTAAGCCCGACGCGCTGGATCTGCGCTGGATCTCCGCCCTGCTCTACCGCAACGGCGTCATTGAAGAGACCGGCGTCGCCGCGGGCGTGCTCAACCACCCGGCGAACGGCGTGGCGTGGCTGGCGAACAAGCTGGCGCCGTACGACGTGCAGCTTGAGCCAGGGCAAATCATCCTCGGTGGATCCTTCACCCGCCCGGTGCCCGCCAGCCGGGGCGATACCTTCCACGTCGACTACGGCAGCATGGGCTCCATCAGCTGCCGCTTTGTTTAGGAGATAGCCATGCAAAACGCATTCAAAGCGGCGCTACAGGCGGGCCGCCCGCAAATCGGACTCTGGCTGGGGCTGACCAGCAGCTACAGCGCGGAACTGCTGGCGAGCGCAGGCTTCGACTGGCTGCTGATCGACGGCGAGCACGCGCCGAACAGCGTGCAAACCGTCCTGACCCAGCTGCAGGCCGTTGCGCCGTATCCCAGCCAGCCGGTGGTGCGCCCGTCGTGGAACGATCCGGTGCAGATCAAACAGCTGCTCGACGTGGGCGCGCAAACCCTGCTGGTGCCGATGGTGCAAAACGCCGACGAGGCCCGTCTGGCGGTAAGCGCTACCCGCTATCCGCCTGCGGG
>CAMKZP010000482.1 GCA_946477805.1 uncultured Enterobacter sp. | reverse complement strand
ATCGACAGCCCGCCGCGCAGGCTTTCCGCCATCGATTCATAGTTGGCGTAGCAGTCGCCGCCCCAGTGAACCGGGAACTGCTGCGCGCCGACGGACGCAGAGCGGGCAAAGAGCACCGCCTCTTCCTCGCCCACCGTCTCTTTCAGCACGTTCCACACCAGTTCGTTGTAAATGTAGGCGTAGTGGTTATGCATTTTCTGCGGGTCAGCGCCGTCGAACCACTGAACGTCGGTCGGAATACGTTCGCCGAAGTCGGTCTTAAAGCAGTCCACGCCGATATCCACCAGGCCTTTGAGCTTGTCGGCATACCACCGGCACGCCTCGGGATTGGTGAAGTCGTAAATCGCCAGCCCCGGCTGCCATTTGTCCCATTGCCACAGGGAACCGTCCGGGCGCTTGAGCAGATAGCCCTTCTCTTTCAGCTCCTGGAATATCGGTGATTTCTGGCCGATGTACGGGTTGATCCACACGCACACCTTCAGCCCCTTCTCTTTCAGACGGCGGATCATCCCCTCAGGGTCCGGGAAGGTCACCGGGTCCCATTCAAAATCACACCACTGGAAGGCCTTCATCCAGAAGCAGTCGAAATGGAATACGTGCAGCGGCAGGTCGCGTTCGGCCATGCCGTCGATAAAGCTGTTTACCGTCGCCTCGTCGTAGTTGGTGGTGAATGAGGTGGTCAGCCACAGGCCGAACGACCAGGCTGGCGGTAGCGCCGGGCGGCCGGTGAACTGCGTATAGCGGTTCAGCACCTCTTTCGGCGTCGGGCCGTCGATCACGAAGTATTCGAGATATTCGCCTTCCACGCTGAACTGCACCTTGGAGACTTTCTCAGAGCCAATTTCGAAGGAGACGTTCTCCGGGTGGTTGACCAGCACGCCGTAGCCGCGGTTGGTCAGGTAGAACGGGATATTTTTGTAGGACTGTTCGGTGCTGGTGCCGCCGTCGCGGTTCCAGGTTTCGACCGTCTGACCGTTGCGCACCAGCGCGGTGAAGCGCTCGCCCAGGCCGTAGACCGTTTCCCCCACGCCGAGATCAAGGCGTTCAAACACATAGTTGCGATCGGTGCTTGTGTCCTGCACGTAGCCGTTGTTTTTCAGCTGGCTGCCGGTCATGCGCTGCCCGTTGCGCAGGAAGTCCAGCGCCCAGTATTCCCCTTTGGTGACGCGCACGCTGACGCTGCCGCTTTTCAGCTCGGCAAATTCGGCGTTGTTTTCAATCTCAACTTGCACGTCTTTCAGAACGTTCAGCGGATAGTGCGGGCCGTTGTTCAGTGCGCCCTGGAAGTGCTCAATGCGCACCCCAACAATCCCTTCCTGCGGGGCAAACAGGCGAACCGTGAACATCAAGGTGTCGAGCTGCCAGGTGCGCTCGCGCACGTCGCGCGGCGCCACGTACACCACCAGTTCATTGCCCTGCTGCTCCACGTCGAACACCTGAACCGGATACGTCACGTTCAGGCCCGGTTGAATGAGCCAGTTTCCATCACTGATTTTCATACTCTCGTCCTCTTAGTTCTGTAATTCTTTACTGACCGGCAGGCTTTCAAACTCCTGCTGATTGCGGCGCGCGCCCTGTGCCAGCTCGTCCATGATTTTGATCAGGAACGGCGTTTTTAGCGTGTAGTAGCGTTTGGCGATAATGGCGCTCAGCACGTAGCAGACCGCCGGGGCGAGGGTAAACAGGCCGATAATGATGCTGATGGTCGCGCTGTTCTGGGTTTTGGCCGCGGCGTCGTAGCCGCCGCCTGCCAGCATCCAGCCGATCATCGCCCCGCCCAGCGCCAGGCCAAGCTTCAGCACGAACAGCGTGCCCGCAAAGCTGATGCCGGTAAGGCGCTTGCCGTTGGTCCACTCGCCGTAGTCAACGGTGTCGGACATCATTACCCACTGAATCGGCGTCACCAGCTGGTGCAGTACGCCAATCACGAAGATGAAAAGGAACATGATGACGGTGGCGTGCATCGGCACGAAGAACATCGCCACGCTGACGACCGCCAGGGCGGCGTTGGTCCACCAGAAGATGCTGACCTTGCATTTCCAGTCGGTGAGCGGTTTCGCCAGCGCGGAGCCGATCAGGTTGCCGACGCAGTAGGTGGTGAGGAACGCGACGAAAATCTCCGGCGAGCCCATGATCCAGGTGCAGTAGTACATCATCGCCCCGCCGCGCACGCAGACGGCGAGAATGTTGAGGATGGTGAGCACGCCGACCACGCGCCACTGGTCGTTTTGCCAGATGTCGCGCAGGTCTTCACGCATGGACGTGGTGCTCGGCGGCACCTGGATCCGCTCTTTGGTGGTGAAGAAGCAGAACGCCAGCATCAGGAACGCAACAACCGACAGCACGGCGATCCCGCCCTGGAAGCCGAACGCCTTATCGTCGCCGCCAATCAGCTTCACCAGCGGCATCATCATCACCGTGGAGAGCATGCCGCCCGCCGTCGCCAGCACAAAGCGCCAGGACTGCAGGGAGATGCGCTGCGTCGGGTCGTTGGTGATGACACCGCCGAGCGCGCAGTACGGGATGTTGACCACGGTATAGAGCAGGGTCAGCAGCGTGTAGGTTATGGCCGCGTAGATCATCTTGCCGTTAAGGCTGAGGTCCGGCGTGGTGTACGCCAGCACGCAGACGATGCCGAACGGGATGGCGCCGAACAAAATCCACGGGCGGAACTTGCCCCAGCGGCTGCGGGTGCGGTCGGCAATCAGCCCCATGCACGGGTCCGAGATCGCATCCAGCGCGCGGGCCAGCAGGAACATGGTGCCGACAAACCCGGCAGGGATGCCAAAAATATCGGTGTAGAAAAACATCATGTACAACATAACGTTATCAAAAATAATGTGGCTGGCGGCGTCACCCATGCCGTAGCCAATCTTCTCTTTTACAGACAGTACTTCACTCATTTTTTTATATCCTTCACGCTGTAGGGGGCGCTGAGACCGGTTGCATTGGTTTTAAACCATTGTTTCATGAGCGGGTATTGCGTTTTCTGGTTAGCAGATTACGTTTCTTCTTTTTTGTGATCGCGGTAAAAGTCGATGAGCACGAAATGCTAACTTGAGGATTTTCTTAGGATTTAGCCGAAACAGGGGGGTTAAGGTCAAAAGAGAAGTGAAAAAAGTGTGCGGGGGTATGTGGTAAATGCCTGAAAGTAGCTATAATGCGCCCCGCCTCCATGTAGCAATGCAGGCGCGGAAGATCGTCATCTCCGGTGAGGTGGCTGGACTTCAAATCCAGTTGGGGGCGCCAGCGTTCCCGGGCAGGTTCGACTCCTGTGA
>CAMKZP010000481.1 GCA_946477805.1 uncultured Enterobacter sp. | reverse complement strand
ACCCTGATGGCCTCCATCCGTTGGCGAACAGGCACTCATTCTTGCCGTGGGTGGCGAGCTCGATATAGCGTCTGCCTTCTCTACATTTTTTAGAATACAACCGTGCGCCTTCAGCCTCCGCAGATTCATTCACATTGACTTTCCTGACGACGTGGTCATCTAGTACGAACCCTAAATCGGGGGCACTGACGGTAACTGTCGTCAAGGCCTACAGGTTGATTACTACCGCGGTCTTTTCCTCAATCTGTATCGATTGAGATCACTTTTATTTGGATGGGATGTTGCTTGTGCACCTAAGTTTAAAATCGCAGAATTTATTATTAACCTGATAATACTGAATGGATAAAACAAATGACAACATACCGACTATTAGTGTAATAACCATTATCGCTGTTAATGATATTGTCGCTTTGTTATTTCTATTTATTGCCCATGCAAGCTCTTCTTTTTTGTCCTTATCCTCTGTCAAAAGATACTCGCATGCACTAGCTAATATATTTTTGCTATCGCTGTTAACTTTCTTGCAATCTGTTCTTAATAAGTAACGTCTGGATTGGATGTCATAAACATCAGATTGCGAAATCAATACCTTTTCTTCTTCCTGAGTGTAGAATGCATGGTCGTATTTACTTTCACTCAATGCATATATGGCCCCTATGGATATGGATATGCTTACAATCCCCATAAAACAGGCAAACCAAACGTCGGATATTATTGATTTCCTCAAACCAATAGGAGGGGCGAATCTTAGTAGCTTAAAATCACCACGTGAAAGAACCCCTTGAGATATTGCCTGAAAGGCAAAATTGGCATCACTTTTGTTTGTGACATTGATCCCATGATGTAATTTCAGTAACTGTAAATCTAAAAAATAATCATCGAGTTTTTTGAATGTCCTATTCGATACTTTTATCTTTAATGGAGTAAGTACAATTCGCAGTATTAAACCCCATCCACCATAAACGATTAACGCAATGATAATTAACGATTATGTGATTTTTTGTATTAAGTCAACGGTTGATTCAATTGATAGAGACATTTTCATTCCTTAAAGATATCGCTTGGTTTCAAAGATATTAATATGAAGTTGTATGAAGTACTACACCATCGTCAGCATTTATAAGCTGCTTTT
Organism: uncultured Enterobacter sp.; assembly: GCA_946477805.1. Classification (GTDB taxonomy): domain Bacteria; phylum Pseudomonadota; class Gammaproteobacteria; order Enterobacterales; family Enterobacteriaceae; genus Enterobacter. Next base: position 2,151 of record CAMKZP010000481.1, on the reverse strand, counting down.
ATAAATCGCATCCTCTCGTGCATGAAAACTAAATCCACTCTTAAGGACATTCTGCGCCTGCTGCGGAACCTTATCCGCACTGGCGTCATTGTCGAAACCGACCTTAATAACGGTCGCTGTCGCGTGCAGACCGGGGGCATCGTTATCATTTGTTCACGAATGGTGAATTTAAGGGCGTAAAATGTCCCATTGCCCGAAGTATCAGCATGCAGCACATGCTCGTACTAGCAGGTATCTCAGTGAGAATTCAAAAGAACGATATCACCAATGCACTAATATCAATTGCAGCTCTACTTTTGTGACGATGTAGTCAATAGAGCGTTTATTGCTACTCCCAGAACTATAGTCCCGGCGCCGCCTCATGCGACCGCTGGGGGTCAGCGCCCATAGTGGCTCTGATAGATTTCCATTAAACGCCCGCCCCGTGCCGGTTTTTTTATGCCTGTTGTAATCGTAAAGAAATCGCTGCCGCCATTTTGTCGCTATGCAGTAAAAGAGAATGCTCTAAGTGTTTGATTCAGAAGGGTATGAAATTCAGGCAACAAAAAACCCATCAACCTTGAACCAAAACGGCGGGGTTGATGGGCTCCACAAAATGGGGACATCAAAGAAAAGCAGTGGCAATAGTTATGACTGCCCCCTAAGAAAAAAGTTCTGCGCATAGCGAAAATTTTTTCTGCCATGCGCAATGTTGCGCGTTATCCGAGCCCGGGCCATATGATGATGATCAGCGTACCGGCCAGGGTCAGCAGGACGTTGGCGATAGCATAGGTGCCCGCATACCCCAGCGCCGGAATGTTGCTGCGTGCCGTGTCGCTGATGATTTCCATCGCTGGCGCGCAGGTACGCGCCCCCATCATTGCGCCGAAGAGCAGGGCGCGGTTCATGCGCAGCACGTAGGCGCCGAACAGGAAACAAATGACAACCGGTACCAGGCTGACGATAAGTCCCGATACCAGCATCTGCCAGCCGACGGCGCCCAGGCTGTGGCCGATGCCGCTGCCGGCGCTTAGGCCGACGCCCGCCATAAACACCATCAGACCAAACTCTTTCACCATGTTCAGCGCGCCCTGCGGGATATAGCCGAAGGTCGGGTGGTTCGCTCGCAGGAAGCCCAGCATGATCCCGGCGAACAGCAGCCCGGCGGCGTTGCCGATGCCGAAGCTAAAGTTACTGAACTGGAAGGTAATCATCCCGATCATCAGGCCAACGATAAAGAAGGCGCAGAACGCCAGCAGGTCGGTGACCTGGCTGTGAATGGAGATAAAGCCGATGCGGTCGGCGACGGTTTTTACGCGTCGCGCGTCGCCGCTGACCTGTAAAACGTCGCCCTTATTAAGAACGACGTTGTCGTCGATGGGCATCTCAATCTGGCTGCGGATCACGCGGTTGAGGAAACAGCCGTGATCGGTCAGCTTCAGCTGCGCCAGGCGACGGCCGACGGCGTTATGGTTTTTCACCACGATCTCTTCGGTGACGATGCGCATGTCGAGCAGATCGCGGTCGAACACCTCTTTGCCGTTACGGAAGCTCGGATCGAGGCGGGCGTGGGCGTCAGGATAACCCACCAGGGCGATGTCATCGCCCATCTGCAGCACCGCGTCGCCGTCCGGGTTAGCCAGAATGCCGTTGCGGCGAATACGCTCGATGTAGCACCCCGTCTGGCGATAAATCCCCAGCTCGCGCAGGTTTTTACCGTCCGCCCAGGCCACCAGCTCTGGCCCAACGCGGTAGGCGCGGATCACCGGAAGGTAGACTTTACGTTTGGAGTCGGTGTCCAGACCGCGCTCGCGGGCAATCGTCTGGGCGCTGGTCTGCAGATCCTGATGCTGCAGTTTTGGCAGATAGCGCGCGCCAACGATCAGGCTCACCAGACCGATGAGGTAGGTCAGGGCATAGCCCAGGCTCAGGTGGTCGAGCGCCAGAGAAAGTTGTGAACCGGCCATCCCGGAGTGGCGCAGCGTATCACCCGCGCCCACCAGAACCGGCGTGGAGGTCATGGCGCCCGCCAGCATACCGGCCGTTAGCCCGATATCCCAGCCAAACAGTTTGCCAAGGCCCAGGGCGATAAGCAGAGCGCTGCCGACCATCACCAGCGCCAGCATTAGATAATTTTTGCCGTCGCGGAAGAAAATTGAAAAAAAGTTCGGC
>CAMKZP010000480.1 GCA_946477805.1 uncultured Enterobacter sp. | reverse complement strand
ACTAGTCGTCGGCAGCGTCAGATGTGTATAAGAGACAGCGGTTGGGGTGGTGGCCGCCATCACGCCGTGGAACTTCCCAATGGCAATGCTCACCCGCAAGCTTGGTCCGGCGCTGGCCGCTGGCTGTACGGGCGTCATTAAGCCAGCGAACAATACCCCGCTAAGCGCCTTTGCGCTGCTGACGCTGGCGAAACAGGCCGGTGTGCCGGATGGGGTACTCAACGCGGTGGCGGGCAATACTCAAGAGATCAGCGACGCCATAATGGCCAGCCGCGACGTGCGTAAAATTTCGTTTACCGGATCGACCTCCGTCGGCAAAACGCTGGTGCGTAACGCCGCAGAGACAATGAAAAAGGTCTCGATGGAGCTGGGCGGAAATGCCCCCTATATCGTCTTTGAAGACGCGGATATTGAGGCCGCCGTTAAGGGCGCGATCGCCAATAAATTCCGTAACGCCGGCCAGGTGTGCGTTAGCGTTAACCGCTTTTATATTCAGGAAACGGTCTACGATAAGTTTGTGAATCAGCTGGCTGATGCGGTGAAGGCGCTGAAGGTCGGTAATGGCCTGGAGGAGGGGGTGATTGTCGGCCCGCTGATTGAACCTTCCGCCGTCGATAAAGTGCGTGAACATGTTGACGATGCCGTCGCCAAAGGCGCGACCGTGCTGGCCGGAGGCGAGCCGCACGCCCTCGGCGGTAACTTCTGGACGCCAACGGTGCTGGGCGATTGCCATGAAGGTATGAAGCTGGCGGAAGAAGAGACCTTTGGTCCCGTTGCCGCCTGCTTCCGCTTCACCTCGGAAGATGAGGTGATTATGCGCGCCAACAATACGCCTTACGGGCTGGCGGCCTATTTCTATACGCAAAATCTGTCGCGCGTGTTCCGCGTCTCGCAGGCCATTGAAAGCGGGATGATCGGTATCAACGAGTGTGCGGTATCGACGGAGCTGGGGCCATTTGGCGGGGTGAAAGAGTCCGGGCTGGGCCGCGAAGGGTCCGTACTGGGTCTGGAGGAGTTTCTGGAAGTCAAAACCCTGCATATCGGGGGATTATAAAAGACGGGGTGGCTGGCAATGAAAATGTATACCTTTGATTTTGACGAAATCGACAGTCAGGAAGCGTTCTATCGCGAATTTATCCGGGCGTTCGACCTGGAGCCGGGAAGCGTAACTAATCTTGATACGCTGTGGGATGTGGTCACCGGTAGCCAGCTGCCGCTACCGCTGGAGATCGAGTTTATCCATCTGCCTGAAAAGCTTCGCAGACGCTTTGGCGCGCTGATTCTGCTCTTTGATGAGGCAGAAGAAGAGCTTGAAGGGCAGCTGCGTTTTAACGCGCGACCAGCATAAAAAAAGCCCCTGACCGGGAGGCCAGGGGCAAGTCGTATGATGAGATACGACGAGGGTTTATTTATACAGTTCAGCGGTCGCGTGCCAGTGGTCACCCTGATTCAGTTCGGTGACGCGGTAGCTGCTGGCCCCGGCTTTTTCCGCTTTCGCCGCCAGTTCCTGACGAATATCCATTGGCGATCCGGTAACGGCCGTTACGGATACGCTGCCCATCGACTGCAGATTCTGAGCCTGGTCCGCATTAACCTGCGTAACGGCTGCGCTTGCGCCGAAAGAGAGAACCGATGCCAGGCCGAGGGTTGCGATGATAAGTTTAGTGTTCATAGTCTTTGCTCCTGAAAATTTTCAACTCAACGGCGAGAAGGGTTGAACCGCTATTTTTATGCCTGGTGCCGTTGAGGGGTTACGTTTGGGTATCGCTAAAACTTATTTGTACAGCTCAGCGGTTGCGTGCCAGTGGTCACCGGTGCGCGCTTCAATGATGCGATAAGATGACGCGCCCTGTTCTTCCGCTTTTTTGTTCAGCATCTCGTGCATGTCCATCGGAGAGGTGCCGATCGCACCGACGGATACCGTACCGATCGCCTGACGGGACTGAGCCTGTTCAGCGTTGATGGAATCCGCGGCGAAAGCGCCGAATGACAGGACAGACAGGATGCTCAGTGCTGCTACAGTTGTTTTGATTTTCATGATTCTTTACCTCGTCGAATTTTTTAGTGGGGTCTTGTTTCGTGACCCTCATCACAAAATCAAGTATACACTAGTCACGGCAAAAATTAATACCAGACTAATTGTTTCACGGGTAATTACGTGTTAACGGAACTACTTTTTATAACCAAATTGCATAAAAATGACTGTTTTTTCGCCGGAGTATGAGGCTATGTCTAAATAAATCATATGGATATGTGATTTTGATTTTTTGTGCGATTTTTTGATTTGGTATTCACCAAATGAATGTTAATGAGCAGTAAATAGCACTATTTGTCAAAGTGACGGGCAGTGGAAAAGAGGGGGAAAGGCAGAAGGGGCAGAACAATCCCCGCAGCCGTGCGCCGCGGGGGGAGGATTACAGCTCCTGCTCGAACAGGACCAGAATCGCTTCGTAGAGATCTTTTACGGAGAAACCATTTGCCGGGGTGGTAAAGATGGTGTCGTCCCCGGCAATGGTGCCGAGAATACCTTCTGCTTTCCCTAAAGAGTCCAGCAGGCGGGCAATCAGCTGCGCGGCACCCGGGCTTGTGTGGATCACCACAACGGCGTCATTGTAGTCAATATCCAGCACCAGGTTCTTCAGCGGGCTGGAGGTGGTCGGCACGCCAAGTTCAGCAGGCAGGCAGTAGACCATTTCCATTTTGGCGTTACGGGTACGCACCGCGCCAAATTTCGTTAACATGCGGGAGACTTTCGACTGGTTGATGTTTTCGAAACCTTGTTCCTGCAGCGCCTGAACAATTTCTCCCTGAGAACTGAATTTCTCTTCTTTGAGCAGCGCTTTAAACGCCTTGATTAATTCTTCTTGCTTAGACGAGCTTCGCATAAGTCACCCGGAATATGACGATAGAAACAACATTATTATGCATGTGGATGAATTTTTATGCAAATTATCTACCAGGCGGTAGGCTGAAATAATGTTATGAAAGGGAGTGATTTTATCAGATTTCGTTATCGGAAAACATGCCTGGCTCACGAGACGTAAATAAGCCAAAAAGTAAATTAAATGTTATCAAAATGATGTTGTTTTGGTGGCTGGGCAGGGTGTATTGTAACCACCTCTTGATTCGTCACCCTCAACCGGATGTTTACGGGGGTGAAAAGCGAGTGACCTCTAATTATTTAGCTACGAAAATTGTAATTATTTACCTGCTGAATTATGGTCGCCGCAACGGAGTTTCAGATACGTAAGTTAACCATAATAAGGAGTTTAGGATGAAAGTCGC
>CAMKZP010000479.1 GCA_946477805.1 uncultured Enterobacter sp. | reverse complement strand
CGTCGGCAGCGTCAGATGTGTATAAGAGACAGTTGCCGTACTGCTGGCCAACATCACCGTGCCGCTTATCGACTACTACACGCGCCCGCGCGTGTACGGCCATCGCTGAGGATTTCGCCATGCTAAAAACGATGCAAAAACACGGCGTCACGCTGGCAGTTTTCGCCGCGGTCCTGACGGGGCTGACCGCGCTGGTCAACGCCCTGACCAAAACAACCATTGAAGAGCAGGCGTCAAAGCAGCAAAAGGCGCTGTTCGACCAGGTGATCCCGTCCGATTTCTACGATAATGACCTGCAAAAAAGCTGCTTTGTTGTCGACGCGCCGCCGCTCGGAAAAGGCATGCATCGTGTGTTTATTGCCCGTAAAGGGGATAACGCCGTGGGCGCAGTCATGGAAACCACGGCGCCGGACGGCTATTCAGGCGCCATTCAGCTGCTGGTGGGCGCTGATTTCTCCGGTACCGTTCTCGGCACCCGCGTGACCGAGCATCACGAAACGCCGGGCCTGGGGGATAAAATCGAAACGCGGCTCGGCGACTGGATTTTGCACTTTGCCGGTAAAACGATCCGCGGTGAGAACGATCCCGCCTTTGCAGTGAAAAAAGACGGCGGCGAGTTCGACCAGTTCACGGGCGCAACCATCACTCCGCGCGCCGTGGTTAACGCCGTAAAACGAGCCGGGCTGTATGCTGAAACGCTGCCCGCGCAGATCAACAGCCTTCAGGCGTGCGAGGAGTAGTCATGAGCCAGGTTAAAGAGGTAATCGTTCAGGGGCTGTGGAAAAACAACTCTGCGCTGGTTCAGCTGCTGGGGATGTGTCCGCTGCTGGCCGTGACGTCGACCGCCACCAACGCGCTGGGCCTGGGGCTGGCAACCACCCTGGTGCTGACACTGACCAACCTGTCCATCTCCGCCCTGCGCCGCTGGACGCCGTCGGAGATCCGCATTCCGATTTACGTCATGATCATCGCCTCGGTGGTGAGCGTGGTGCAGATGCTGATCAACGCCTACGCGTTTGGCCTGTATCAATCGCTGGGGATTTTTATTCCGCTGATCGTGACCAACTGTATCGTCGTTGGCCGCGCCGAGGCCTTTGCGGTAAAAAACAGCCCTGCCATGTCGGCGCTGGACGGTTTCGCCATCGGGATGGGCGCGACCTGCGCGATGTTCGTGCTGGGTTCCCTGCGTGAAATTTTAGGCAACGGGACGCTGTTTGACGGCGCCGATGCGCTGCTGGGCGGATGGGCGAAGGCGCTGCGAATAGAGGTCTTTCACACGGACACGCCGTTCCTGCTGGCCATGCTGCCGCCGGGCGCATTTATTGGCCTTGGCATGATGCTGGCGGTAAAATACCTGATTGATGAAAAACGCAAGCGCCGCGCGGCCGAGCGCAGCGTGCAGGAAGGGATACCCGAGAAGGCTTCATGAACAAAGAGAAACGCATAGCAATCCTCACGCGCCTGCGGGACGAGAACCCTCACCCGACCACGGAGCTGAATTTTAACTCGCCGTTTGAGCTGCTGATTGCGGTGCTGCTCTCGGCCCAGGCGACTGACGTGAGCGTCAATAAAGCCACCGCCCTGCTCTATCCCGTCGCCAGTACGCCGCAGGCGATGCTGGACCTAGGGGTAGAGGGCGTAAAATCCTATATCAAAACGATCGGCCTCTTTAACAGCAAAGCCGAAAACGTGATTAAAACCTGCCGGATTTTACTGGAGCAGCACGGGGGCGAAGTCCCGGAAGATCGTGCTGCACTGGAGGCGCTGCCCGGCGTCGGGCGCAAGACGGCGAACGTTGTGCTCAATACCGCGTTTGGCTGGCCGACCATCGCCGTCGACACGCATATTTTCCGCGTCTCGAACCGCACCCGCTTCGCGCCGGGTAAAAACGTCGAGCAGGTCGAAGAGAAGCTCTTAAAAGTGGTTCCCGCTGAGTTTAAGGTCGATTGCCATCACTGGCTGATCCTGCATGGCCGCTATACCTGCATCGCGCGCAAGCCCCGCTGCGGCTCCTGCATCATAGAAGATTTGTGCGAATATAAAGAAAAAGTCTACGCCTGATCTCTCGTTCAGATGTTCCCGTCTTTGGTTCAATCACTTATCAAAGAAAGGTCCGTCTGTGGACCTCTTCTTTGCCCATAAAATGTTCGCTTTTACGCCACGGATCCCTGTCGATTATGCGGACGTTTAACACTCAAACAGGTTAATCGTTTTTTCAGAACCAAAAATTTCTATACATCTGTGATCCGGATCACTCTGATAACGTCATGTTTAATTTTTGTTGTGAAAAGCTGTGTAAAGGCCTTGTACCGCATGATTTAACCGATTCACCGCCACACATACGACCAGTGATTTTTCAGAATATGGGCTATATCACTGCCTGAAGCGGCAAATAGCAGAAGATATTGCCATACAGCCACTTTTTGCGGGCTCAGGCAGTGAAAAAAACCACTAATAGAGAACGAATGAAATTTAACGCTGAATAACATTTGTATGACCCGTGAATTATACCGCGTCAGTTATATGTAACAGAGTATTACAAACGTATTGCCAGACGCGGCAGGATAGTGAACATTACCCGCCGTTTCCCCTCCCAATATAACTATAAAGCGGATGGACTACGGTCATCACGCTATGAACACCCCCGTTAATATGGGATGTAAAAAAAGAGGTATATGTGTCGACTGCAAACAATAAACCAACAGATGAAAGCGTAAGTCTTAACGCTTTCAAACAACCCAAGGCGTTCTATCTCATCTTCTCAATCGAGTTATGGGAGCGTTTTGGTTATTACGGCCTGCAAGGGATCATGGCGGTTTACCTGGTAAAACAGCTGGGTATGTCCGAAGCGGATTCTATCACCCTGTTCTCTTCATTCAGCGCCCTGGTATACGGCCTGGTGGCCATCGGCGGCTGGCTGGGCGATAAAGTCCTCGGCACAAAACGCGTTATCATGCTGGGCGCTATTGTCCTGGCGATCGGTTATGGCCTGGTTGCCTGGTCAGGACACGATGCGGGTGTGGTTTATATGGGCATGGCGACGATTGCCGTGGGTAACGGCCTGTTCAAAGCGAACCCGTCTTCCCTGCTTTCCACCTGCTATAACAAAGACGACCCGCGTCTGGACGGTGCATTTACCATGTACTATATGTCCATCAACATCGGTTCATTCTTCTCTATGCTGGCCACGCCATGGCTCGCGGCGAAATTCGGCTGGAGCGTAGCCTTTGCGCTGAGCTTCGTGGGTATGCTGATCACCTGTCTCTTATACACATCTCCGAGCCCACGA
>CAMKZP010000478.1 GCA_946477805.1 uncultured Enterobacter sp. | reverse complement strand
AAGCAGCAGGGCGGCAGCGACGAGCAGGCGCAGCACGAAGCGGTGACCGAAACGGCGGCGGCGCTGGGCTTTATCTCAGCGATTGGGGCCGTCGGCGGCTTTTTCATCCCGAAAGCCTTCGGCACCTCCCTGGCCCTGACCGGCTCGCCGGTGGGCGCCATGAAAATCTTCCTCGTGTTTTACATCGTCTGTGTATTCGTTACCTGGCTGGTGTACGGCCGCAAATCCTCACAAAAATAACGCCTTACTTTTAGCCGGATAGCGCCCGCGCCGTCCGGCAACCTTACCGGAGCAGGAGAAATGTCATGAGTAAACTGTTGGACCGCTTCCGTTATTTCAAAACCAAAGGCGACAGTTTCGCCAACGGACACGGGCAGGTGTACAACACCAACCGCGACTGGGAGGACAGCTACCGCCAGCGCTGGCAGTTTGACAAAATCGTGCGTTCCACCCACGGCGTAAACTGTACCGGATCCTGCAGCTGGAAAATTTACGTCAAGAACGGGCTGGTGACCTGGGAAACGCAGCAGACCGACTACCCCCGCACCCGCCCTGACCTGCCCAACCACGAGCCGCGCGGCTGCCCGCGTGGCGCAAGCTACTCCTGGTATCTGTACAGCGCCAACCGCCTGAAATACCCGCTGGTGCGCCGCAGGCTAATTGAACTCTGGCGCGAGGCGCTGGCGCAGCATCAGGATCCGGTGCTTGCCTGGGATGCGATTCAAAACGATCCGCAAAAGACTCAGAGCTACAAGCAGGCGCGCGGGCGCGGCGGGTTTATCCGCTCAAGCTGGAAAGAGCTGAACCAGCTGATTGCCGCCGCCAACGTCTGGACCATCAAACACTACGGCCCGGATCGCGTGGCCGGGTTTTCGCCCATCCCGGCGATGTCGATGGTCTCCTACGCCGCAGGCACGCGCTACCTCTCCCTGCTCGGCGGCACCTGCCTGAGCTTTTACGACTGGTACTGCGATTTACCGCCCGCGTCACCGATGACCTGGGGCGAGCAGACCGACGTGCCGGAGTCCGCCGACTGGTATAACTCCAGCTATATCATCGCCTGGGGATCAAACGTGCCGCAGACGCGCACGCCGGACGCCCACTTCTTTACCGAGGTGCGCTACAAAGGCACTAAAACCGTTGCCATCACGCCTGACTTCTCGGAGGTCGCCAAGCTGAGCGACCAGTGGCTGGCGCCAAAACAGGGGACCGACAGCGCGCTGGCGATGGCCATGGGCCACGTGATCCTCAGGGAGTTCCACCTCGATAACCCGAGCGATTACTTCCTCAACTATTGCCGCCGCTACACCGATATGCCGATGCTGGTGCTGCTTGACGAGCAGACGGATGGCCGCGTGGTGCCGGGGCGCATGCTGCGCGCCTCCGACCTGGCCGACGGCCTCGGCGAGGCCAATAACCCGGAGTGGAAAACCATCGCCTTCGACGTGGCCGGTAATCTGGTCGCGCCGAACGGGTCGATTGGCTTCCGCTGGGGCGAAAAAGGCAAATGGAACCTGGAGCAGCTGGCCGCAGGCCGGGAAACGGAGCTGACGCTCTCGCTGCTCATCACCCACGACAGCGTGGCGGACGTCGCCTTCCCCTACTTCGGCGGCAACGAAAACCCGCATTTTCGCAGCGTGAAGCAGGAGCCGGTGCTGACGCGCCGCGTACCGTGCAAAACCCTGAACCTCGCCGACGGCAGCCAGCGGCGCGTGGTCAGCGTGTACGATCTGGTTCTGGCGAACTACGGCCTCGACCGCGGCCTCGAAGACAGCAACGCGGCGGGCAGCTACGGTGAAATCAAAGCCTATACCCCGGCCTGGGGCGAGCAGATCACCGGCGTGCCTGCGTATCTGATTGAAAAAATTGCCCGCGAGTTTGCCGATACCGCCCACAAAACCCACGGTCGTTCGATGATCATCCTCGGTGCCGGCGTCAACCACTGGTACCACATGGACATGAACTACCGCGGGATGATCAATATGCTGATCTTCTGCGGCTGCGTCGGGCAGAGCGGCGGCGGCTGGTCGCACTACGTGGGCCAGGAGAAGCTGCGCCCGCAAACCGGCTGGCTGCCGCTGGCCTTCGCGCTGGACTGGAACCGTCCCCCGCGCCAGATGAACAGCACCTCATACTTTTACAACCACGCCAGCCAGTGGCGCTACGAGAAGCTGACGGCGCAGGAGCTGCTCTCCCCGCTGGCCGACGCGTCGAAATTCACCGGGCACCTGATCGACTTCAACGTCCGCGCCGAGCGCATGGGCTGGCTGCCGTCAGCCCCGCAGCTTAACCTCAACCCGCTGCACGTGAAGGCGCGCGCAGAGGCTGCAGGCATGACGCCGCAGGAGTACACCGTTCAGGCGCTGAAGTCGGGCGATATCCGCTTCGCCTGCGAACAGCCCGACAGCGGCAAAAACCACCCGCGTAACCTGTTCGTCTGGCGCTCTAACCTGCTCGGTTCGTCCGGGAAAGGCCACGAGTACATGCTGAAATACCTGCTCGGCACCGAGAGCGGTATTCAGGGCGAGGATTTAGGCTCAACCGACGACGTGAAGCCTGAAGAGGTGGAGTGGCAGACCAGGGCCATCGAAGGCAAGCTCGACCTGCTGGTAACGCTCGATTTCCGCATGTCCAGCACCTGCCTGTTCTCCGATATCGTCCTGCCAACGGCGACCTGGTATGAAAAAGACGATATGAATACCTCGGATATGCATCCGTTTATTCACCCGCTCTCCGCCGCCGTTGACCCGGCGTGGGAATCCCGCAGCGACTGGGAGATCTACAAAGGCCTCGCGAAAGTGTTCTCCGAGGTGTGCGTCGGCCATCTGGGCATCGAAACCGACGTCGTGCTCCAGCCTCTGCAGCACGACTCCCCGGCAGAACTCTCTCAGCCCTTCGATATTCAGGACTGGCGCAAGGGCGAATGCGATTTGATCCCCGGCAAAACCGCCCCGGTTATCGCGGTGGTAGAGCGTAACTATCCGGAAACCTGGGAGCGCTTTACCGCCCTCGGCCCGCTGCTGGATAAGCTCGGCAACGGCGGGAAAGGCATTTCGTGGAACACGCAGCACGAGGTCGATTTCCTCGGCAAGCTGAACTACGTCAAGCCCGACGGTCCGGCGAAAGGCCGCCCGCTGATCGAGACGGCGATTGACGCCTCAGAGGTGATCCTCGCTCTCGCGCCGGAAACCAACGGCCAGGTGGCGGTGAAAGCCTGGGAAGCGCTCGGGCAACTGACCGGACGCGACCATACGCATCTGGCGCTGAATAAAGAAGACGAGAAAATTCGC
>CAMKZP010000477.1 GCA_946477805.1 uncultured Enterobacter sp. | reverse complement strand
GGGCAAAAGCTGCTGGCCCTGTTACGCCAGGTTGAACTGCTGGAAGACGAGTGGCTGGGCGACGAGCAGACCGGCTCCACGCCGCTGCTGCTGTCGCTGGCGGTGAACGCCGACAGCCTGGCAACATGGCTGCTGCCTGCGCTTGCGCCGGTCCTTGCCGACTCCCCTATCCGCCTGAATCTGCAGGTGGAAGATGAAACCCGTACCCAGGAGCGCCTGCGCCGTGGCGAAGTGGTGGGCGCCGTCAGTATTCAGCCCCAGGCGCTGCCAAGCTGCCTGGTGGATCAGCTGGGCGCGCTGGACTACCTGTTTGTCGGTTCCAAAGCGTTTGCCGAGCGCTACTTCCCTAACGGCGTCACCCGCACCGCGCTCCTTAAGGCGCCTGCCGTCGCGTTCGACCATCTGGACGACATGCACCAGGCCTTCCTGCAGCAGAACTTTGACCTGCCGCCGGGCAGCGTGCCGTGCCATATCGTGAACTCGTCAGAAGCGTTTGTGCAGCTCGCGCGTCAGGGCACGACCTGCTGCATGATCCCGCATCTGCAGATTGAGAGAGAGCCAAAAAGCGGCGAGCTGATTGACCTCACGCCGGGGCTGTATCAGCGCCGGATGCTTTACTGGCACCGCTTTGCGCCAGAAAGCCGCATGATGCGCAACGTCACCGACGCGCTGCTGGCGTTTGGTCATAAGGTGTTGAGGCAGGATTAATCGCCTGAATTCCCTCTCCCACCGGGAGAGGGTTAGCGTGAGGGCAAATTACTGCGCCTTTGCCGCTTCAGTTTGCTGAGTTTGAGCGGGCTCCAGCTGGAACACCACATCAACCTGATCGTCGAACTGAATGGTCGGCTGCTCGTAGGTTTCCTGAGCAGAAACCGGTGCGGCATCTGCCTTCATCATCCGCACCATCGGGCTTGGCTGGTAGTTAGAGACGTGGTAACGCACGCTGTACACCGGGCCAAGCTTGCTGTTAAAGCCTGATGCCAGCTGCTGCGCCTGATGTACGGCATCATCAATCGCGGCTTTACGCGCTTCGTCTTTGTACTTCTCAGGTTGCGCAACGCCCAGTGAAACGGAACGAATTTCGTTCAGCCCCGCTTTCAGCGCGCCATCCAGCAGCGAGTTCAGCTTATCAAGCTGACGCACCGTCACTTCAACAGTGCGCACGGCGCGGTAGCCTTTCAGAATGCTTTTGCCGTTCTGATAGTCATAGTCCGGCTGGGTACGCAGGTTAGCAGAGCTGATATCTTTTTTGCCTACGCCGCTTTGCTCAAGGAAAGAGAGGTATTGCGCAACGCGATCGTCTGCCTGCTTCTTGGCAGAGGCTGCGTCTTTTGCGGCCACGTTCACTTCAATAGCCAGGGTTGCAACATCGGGTACCGCGTCCACGCTTGCGGTGCCTGAAGTGACGATGTGCGGGCCGTTTGGCAGTTCACTCGCCTGCACCGACACCGCACCTAAACTTACTAATGCCGCCAGGGCCATCACCTTAAACTTCACTGTCATTCCTCCATGCTGCGAAGAGTGCCCCAACATCAGGGCGCATGCCAGCAAGCTTAGCGGGTCTGAAGCAGATGTCCATAAGACAATCGCTTAGTTGAACAATCCCTGTACGTGATGAATTCCCTCTTTTGCCAGCTGGAAAGCGATAAACCACATGACCAGCCCCACGAGGGTATTGATGATGCGCTGCGCTTTTGCGGTACGCAGACGCGGAGCCAGCCACGCCGCCAGAATAGCAAGACCAAAGAACCAGAGGAACGACGCGCTGACCGTACCGAGCGCAAACCAGCGCTTCGGCTCAACATCAAGCTGCCCGCCAAGGCTGCCCAGCACCACAAAGGTATCCAGATACACGTGCGGGTTAAGCCAGGTGACCGCCAGCATCGTTACGATGATCTTCCAGCGCCCCTGCTTCATCACTTCCGCGCTTGTGAGTTCAAGGTTGCTGCTCATAGCCGTTTTGAGGGCGCCAAAACCGTACCAGAGCAGGAACGCCACCCCGCCCCAGGTGACCAGCGCCAGCAGCCACGGGGACTGCATCAGCAGCGCGCTGCCGCCAAATATTCCGGCGCATATCAACAGTAAATCGCTTACCGCGCACAGCAGCGCGGTCATCAGGTGATACTGTCGGCGGATGCCCTGGTTCATCACAAACGCATTCTGCGGGCCGAGGGGAAGGATCATGGCCGCGCCTAACGCAAGCCCTTGAAAATAATAAGATAGCATGACGATATTCTCGCAGTGTTGTTCTGGAAGCAGACTATACTGCGCGAATCACATTAGAGGAAATGGATAATATTAATTGAAGATTAGCGGAACTTATGAAGTTTAAGCCCGGTGGCGCGCGCGCCCACCGGGCCTGCAGGTGAAGTTATTCTGCTTCTTTCACTTTTTTGAAGTTTACGTCCATCTGCGGGTACGGGAAGCTGATGCCGTTAGCGTCGAAGTCGCGCTTGATGCGTTCCAGTACATCCCAGTAAACGTTTTGCAGATCGCCGCTTTTACTCCAGATGCGCACCACAAAGTTAATGGATGACGCGCCCAGCTCGTTCAGGCGCACGGTCATTTCGCGATCTTTAAGAATGCGATCGTCCGATTCGATAATATCGGTAATCAGCTTTTTCACCAGCTCGGTATCGGAATCATAGCCTACCCCGATGAGCAGTTCGTTACGGCGAACCGGCTCGCGCGAGAAGTTGGTGATGTTGCCATCAATCACTTTCTTATTTGGCACAATGACTATTTTGCCATCCGCTGAACGCAGCGTGGTGGAAAAGATTTGCACGTTCAGTACGGTACCCGCCGTTCCGCCGAGATCGACATATTCTCCGGCGCGGAAAGGTCTGAACGTTACCAGCAGCACGCCCGCCGCAAGGTTAGCAAGCGAGCCCTGAAGTGCCAGACCCACGGCCAAACCAGCGGCACCCAGCACCGCAATGACCGAAGCAGTTTGAACACCGACCCGCCCCATTGCTGCAATGAGGGTAAAGGCGATGATCCCGTAACGCACCAGCGCAGAAAGAAAATCAGCAACGGTAGCATCGATATGACGAGCCAGCATGACGCGGTTGACGCCTCTTGAAACCGTACGGGCAATAATCATCCCCACGACGATGATGGCTATCGCTGCCGCAATATTCACAGCATAGCTAATCAGGAGTGCCTGATTGCGCACCAGCCAGGTTCCCGCGTTGTTAATCCCATCTACTACACCGAGATCTTCCATTCAATTTTCCTTTTTAATAACCCAAATACGCGCTAACGAGATCTTAATCACGAAAACGCCAGTATTAAAGGC
>CAMKZP010000476.1 GCA_946477805.1 uncultured Enterobacter sp. | reverse complement strand
TAACAAAACCACTGCCAGCATAACGCTCAAGGGCAACCATGCTAAATAAACTTCTTGCCCGTTAATGACAGCGCGCGGAGAAATGTAACGGGAAAATGGCACCGCAATCAGGCAAATCGCCAGGGCAGTTATGAATATCTTTACGTTATTGTAAGTTTTTCTTTTCATTAATCTGAAGAATCTATTTTACCGTTCCAATTCACCGGACGGATAATAGGTTTATTAATTGCGCGAATCAAGTTCAAGTCTAATTATGGACTCGTTTATTGATTTGGGTTGAGGTGGGGTATAGAAAATGCCCCTGGTGATAACAAAAGCAGCGGTAATATTTTACAAAGGCATAAAAAACCCCCGTCTTTCGACGAGGGTTCAAATTTTGGTGGAGCTAAGCGGGATCGAACCGCTGACCTCCTGCATGCCATGCAGGCGCTCTCCCAGCTGAGCTATAGCCCCACATGTTACTTTACTGACCGCACTCTGTTGGGTTCAGAGTGTGGTGGAGCTAAGCGGGATCGAACCGCTGACCTCCTGCATGCCATGCAGGCGCTCTCCCAGCTGAGCTATAGCCCCATCGTAAAGCTGTCATGTTGACGGGCGGCATAATATGAATTCCGCTGCTGGGTGTCAACGGCAAAATCAGCATCAGCCGTTCAACCGTCGAAAAATCATGCAAATGAATCGCTTTGCGAGCCTGCTCGCAGTCAGGAGTTAAGCGTGTCACGTTTTCGCGTAAAACGGTGCTATAAGATGAACCACTAATTAACCCCACGGATACTCAGGAAATTGCATGATCAAGGAACGAATGACGCCTGAAGAGTTAGCCCTGCTCACTGGCTATAGCCGACAGACCATCAATAAATGGGTACGTAAAGAGGGTTGGATTACGTCGCCGAAGCCAGGGGTTCAGGGCGGTAAGGCGCGGCTGGTGCATGTAAATGAGAAAGTCAGGGAGTTTATTCGCAGCGCGCGCAGGGCATCGGAGACGTCAGAAATACCGGAAAGCGCCAGCCATGCCGGCTCTCTGCATACTTTACTTCTGACGCTGGCTAATGAGATGACGCCGGATGAGCAAAAGCAGATGACATCACTGTTACTGCGGGAAGGGATTACCGGATTATTGCAACGTTTAGGGATTCGCGATCAGAACTGATATGAAAAGATTACGCAGCAAAATGACCACGGAAGAGCTGGCTGACAGTCTGGGCGTTGCCAGGCAGACCGTTAATCGCTGGATACGCCAGAAGGGATGGAAAACCGAAGGCATCAACGGCGTCAAGGGCGGAAGGGCCCGGGTTATCCATATTGATGCACGAGTGAAGGAACATATTATTAGCCTTCCCGCCGTTCGTCACCGACAGGCGATTTACCAGGTGGCAGAAACGCCCTCTCTCTACGGCGTGTCGACAACCTCTACCCTGCTCCCTCAGATAATTGACTCGCTGGAAAACATGACGCAGGTTGAACAGGAGCGCCTCCATGTCTTATTGAAGCGCGAGGGTATCCAGGGTTTTCTTACGCGTCTCGGCATTAGCGAATAACGCAAAAAAAAACGGCAGGTCACCCTGCCGTTTGTTCGCGTAGCGGCTTGATTACTGCTGGCTTTCACGCGCAGCGATAAAATCCAGCGCCTTATTGATACGCGCCACGCTACGTGATTTCCCAATAGCATGAACGGTAATATCCAGGCCCGGAGACTGGCCTGCACCGGTTACGGCAACGCGCAGCGGCATGCCTACTTTGCCCATGCCCACTTCCAGCTCGTCGGCGGTCGCCTGAATCGCATGATGGACATTTTCTGCGGTCCAGTCAGACAGGGCAGCCAGCTTGTCACGCACCACTTCCAGCGGCTGACGCGCAACCGGGCGCAGGTGCTTTTTGGCTGCGTCAGCGTCGAACTCGTCAAACTCTTCATAGAAGTAGCGGCAGCTTTCCGCAATCTCTTTCAGCGTTTTGCAGCGTTCGCCGAGCAGTTTGACCAAGTCTGCCAGCTCAGGGCCGGTACGGGTATCAATGTTTGCCTGCTCGATATGCCACTGCAGGTAGGTCGCCACGTACTCCGGCGGCATAGTATTGATGTAGTGGTGGTTCAGCCACAGCAGCTTGTCGGTATTGAACGCACTGGCTGATTTGCTCACAGAGTTCAGCGCGAACAGATCGATCATCTCTTCGCGGCTGAAGATTTCCTGATCGCCGTGAGCCCAGCCCAGACGCACCAGATAGTTCAGCAGCGCCTCAGGCAGGTAGCCATCATCGCGGTACTGCATGACGCTTACCGCACCGTGACGTTTAGAGAGCTTTTTGCCGTCGTCACCGTTGATCATCGACACGTGCGCGTAAACCGGCACCGGCGCGTTCAGCGCTTTCAGGATGTTGATCTGACGCGGGGTATTGTTGATATGGTCTTCACCACGGATGACGTGGGTAATTTGCATATCCCAGTCGTCCACCACCACGCAGAAGTTATAGGTTGGGGAACCGTCGGTGCGGCGGATGATCAGATCGTCCAGCTCCTGGTTGCTGAATTCGATCGGGCCGCGGATCTGGTCGTCAAAGATAACCGAGCCATCCTGCGGGTTAGCGAAGCGGACTACGCAAGGCTCATCGGCGGCGTGCTCGCTGTGGTCATGGCGGCAACGGCCGTCATAGCGTGGTTTTTCACCGTTAGCCATCTGCTCTTCACGCAGCGCATCAAGACGCTCTTTAGAGCAATAGCATTTATAGGCGGTGCCCGCGACCAGCATCTCGTCGATGACGGCGTTATAGCGGTCGAAACGTTTAGTCTGGAAGTACGGACCTTCGTCCCACTCAAGGTTCAGCCAGTTCATGCCATCCATAATGGCTTCGATTGCTTCCGGCGTGGAGCGCTCAAGATCGGTGTCCTCAATACGCAGCACGAACTCACCTTTGTTGTGGCGTGCAAAGAGCCAGGAATAGAGAGCGGTACGTGCACCGCCGACGTGCAGATAGCCTGTCGGGCTCGGCGCGAAGCGAGTTTTGATTTTCATGAAATGGCCTTACGTTATAAAGATGCCGGCAATCGGCAAATCCCGGGAGAAAAACAATGGGCAATATTCTATCACTGTGGGGCGATTCCTCAATGTTGTTCCCTGAATAGGCTGAGAGTTTGCTGTTTTTGTTTAGAAATCATGCGCCATCGCCCGTTTCGCGATCGCTTTGTTTAATTTTACGACGAACGATTAAAAACTTTAGAAAAGGCGTTGACTCATTTTCAACTCTCCCTATAATGCGACTCCACACAGCGGGGGTGATTAGCTCAGTTGGTAGAGCATCTCCTTTACAC
>CAMKZP010000475.1 GCA_946477805.1 uncultured Enterobacter sp. | reverse complement strand
TTCTTGAAGGTAGTGTTAAAATATTAATTTGAGTGATGCTAATGGTCTTAAATATATCCGAAAGGAGACTTAATTGAATAAAGTTTTCTCTTTTTCTGAATGAAGTGCGAAAAAAACTGTATGGTGAAATTCACATGCGATAAAAGTCTGCCTCCGTACTTGACGGAGGCAAACCTGTTAACCAATCCCGGCAGCCTGCAGCAGCACCAGACTCAGCCCCATTACCGACATACCGCACAGCACGCCATAGCTCGGGTTATTGTTCGGATCGATCTCTTTTGCCAGCGGCATCAGCTCATCCACGGAAAGAGCAACCATAATTCCGGCTACGGCAGCCATGATAGCCGCCATTACAACAGGCGATACCAGGCTCCCGAGGATCAGCCATGCCAGCACCCCGCCGAGAATTTCGGCCATGCCAGAGATCCCCGCCCAGAACACGGCGGTACGTTTTGAGCCGGTCGCGGCGTACACTGGCCCTGCAACCGCCAGTCCTTCAGGAATATTGTGCAAGGCCACCGCCAGCGCGATACCCATACCCATTTCCAGATTACTGCTGGCCGTCACGTAGGTGGCGACACCTTCAGGGAAGTTGTGCAGGCTGATGCCGAGCGTCAGCAGAATGGCCGTGCGCTTGATGTTGCGCGGTGCAGGCACGACGCTTTTTTGCATTAAGTCCTGCGGGTGGGCGTGTGGCAGCATACGGTCCAGCGCAAAATACCCCAGCAGACCAACGATAAACATGCCATAGCCCAGAACCGGAGACATGCCCTCAGTGCCAAGCGCGGCGGGCAGCATCTCCATCAGCGAGATAAGCAGCATAATGCCGGCGGCGAAGCCCAGCGAGAACGCCAGCACCCGGTTAGAGGGCTTTTGCCCCATCACGCCGAGAAGCGCACCGATAAAGGTGGCGGCACCCGCGAGTATTGTCAGAATCAAGGGTACTGACATTCATCTCTCCTTACTCTGTTCAAGATATTCAAATTTCCTGATGATGATCTTCACGCTTATCTGCGTTCATCCCGGTCAGAATGCGCGTAATGTAAGACCATCAAATTGACACCTTCTGTAAGGATATCATCATGTCTTCATCTCGTATGCCAGCACTGTTTTTAGGCCACGGTAGCCCAATGAACGTTCTGGAAGATAACGTCTATACCCGCTCATGGCGTCAGCTGGGCGAGACGTTGCCGCGTCCGAAGGCCATCGTGGTGGTATCTGCGCACTGGTTCACCCGCGGGACGGGCGTGACGGCCATGGAAGCCCCGAAAACGATTCATGATTTTGGTGGTTTCCCGCAGGCGTTGTACGACACGCATTATCCGGCTCCGGGCTCGCCTGAGCTGGCGCAGCGGCTGGTTGAATTACTGGCCCCCGTTCCGGTTGCGCTGGATAAGGAAGCCTGGGGCTTTGACCACGGTTCCTGGGGCGTGCTGATCAAGATGTACCCGAATGCCGATATTCCGATGGTGCAGCTGAGCATCGACAGCACCAAACCGGCTGCCTGGCACATGGAGATGGGCCGCAGGCTGGCGACGCTTCGTGACCAGGGCATCATGCTGATTGCCAGCGGTAACGTGGTGCATAACCTGCGCACGGCGCGCTGGCACGGTGAAAATACGCCGTATCCGTGGGCGACCTCCTTTAACGACTACGTGAAAGACAATCTGACCTGGCAGGGGCCGAGTGAGGAGCATCCGCTGGTGAACTATCTGGATCACGAGGGCGGCTCGCTCTCTAACCCAACGCCGGAACATTTTCTGCCGCTGCTGTACGTGCTGGGTGCATGGGATGGGCAGGAGCCGGTTACGATCCCGGTTGACGGTATTGAGATGGGCAGCCTGAGTATGCTGTCGGTGCAGGTGGGATGAAAACATGCCGGGTGGCGGCTTCGCCTTACCCGGCCTACAGGTCGAGCGTAGGCCCGGTAAGCGTAGCGCCACCGGGCAAGTCTTACTCTACGAAAATATGCGGATAGAACCGTGACAGATCCTGAGTGATCAGCGCGCGATCTTCGCGGATGCCAATCCCGGCTGGCTGGTCGTTGATGAGCCAGCTGCCAATCAGCGTATAGCTGTCGCCAAACTTCGGCAGTTGATAAAATTCCTGGACGATCATCCCCTCTTCGCCGTATGGCCCTTCAACCGCTTCCAGCGTTTTACCGTTTTCGATAATGGAGACGTTCGCCCCTTCGCGCGAGAAGATCGGCTTCACGACGTACTTGTCCATGTGCGGATAGTCATCTTCCGCGAAATACGCGGCCAGCAGGTTCGGATGGTTTGGGAACATCTCCCACAGCATCGGCAGCAGGGCTTTGTTGGAGATAATGCTCTTCCAGGCCGGTTCCAGCCAGCGCACGCCAGCATCTTCCAGCTTGGTGGAGAACATCTCGCGCAGCATGTATTCCCACGGGTAAAGCTTGAACAGGTTGCTGATGACCTGGTCCTGAGTGTCGGTAAACTGGCCTTTCTCGCCAAGGCCGATGTCCTCGATGTAGAGGAACTCTGTCGCCACTTCCGCTTCCGCCGCGCAGTCCTGCAGATACTGAACCGTACCGCGATCCTCTTCCGTGTCGCGGCAGCAGGCAAGGTGCAGCAGGTTGAAACCGTGCTGTTCGCGCAGTTCGGCGAAACGCTCAATCAGCTTTTCCTGCAGGCTGTTGAACTGGTCGCTGCCGTCCGGCAGGTTTCCGGCACCGGCCTGGTCTTCCAGCCAGATCCACTGGAAGAACGCGGCTTCGTACAGGGAGGTGGGGGTATCGGCGTTGTTTTCCAGGAGCTTAGGTTCGCCCACGCCGTCCCACGCCAGATCGAGACGGGAGTAGAGTGAAGGTTGGTTGGTTTTCCACGACTGGCGCACGAAATTCCACGTGTGTTTAGGAATGCGGAATTTGGTCATCAGCGCGTCGCTCTCGATAACCTTCTCTACCACCTTCAGGCACATCTGGTGCAGCTCGGCGGTGACCTCTTCCAGCTTTTCAACCTGGGCGAGGGTGAGCTTGTAATAAGCATCTTCACACCAGTACGGCTCGCCGTACATGGTGTGAAAGTTAAAACCGTATTCAGTCGCTTTTTCGCGCCAGTCCGGGCGCTCAACAATACTGACTCGTTCCATGATCAGCCGCCCATTGAGCGTGTGGAGGAGCCGGTCGCGCTACGCTGCATAGTGGATTGCTTCGCGACAGATTCGCCAAAGCCGCCGCGGGTAACCGTGCTGGTGGTGGCCGGTTTCGGTGCCATCGCTGTTTTCGGTACGGTCGTGGTGCGGCCCGGCGTGCAGTAAATATCACAAAGCTCCCGTT
>CAMKZP010000474.1 GCA_946477805.1 uncultured Enterobacter sp. | reverse complement strand
TCGTCGGCAGCGTCAGATGTGTATAAGAGACAGGGGCAGTCGGTTATGGGGCCGTTTTACTGCCCGGCGGACAGCACCGTCTATATCGATCTCTCCTTTTATGACGACATGAAAAGCAAGCTGGGCGCCGACGGCGATTTTGCCCAGGGCTACGTGATCGCGCATGAGGTCGGACACCACGTGCAGAAGCTTCTCGGCATTGAGCCTAAGGTGCGCCAGCTGCAGCAGAATGCTTCCGAGGCGGAGGTGAACCGTCTCTCCGTGCGTATGGAGCTGCAGGCGGACTGCTTCGCGGGCGTCTGGGGCCATAGCATGCAGCAGCAGGGCGTGCTGGAAGCGGGCGATCTTGAAGAAGCGCTGAACGCCGCGCAGGCTATCGGTGACGATCGCCTTCAGCAGCAGAGCCAGGGCCGCGTGGTGCCGGACAGTTTCACCCACGGTACCTCTGAGCAACGCTACACCTGGTTCAAGCGCGGCTTCGACAGCGGCGATCCGGCGCAGTGTAATACCTTCGGCAAAGCGATGTAATGGCGCCGTTTGAACAACTGGTTAGCCTGCTTCAGCGTAAAGGCCATCGTCGTCTGGTGGTCCTCAGCGGCGATGAACAGTGGTCGCTGACGCAGGCCGCGGCCCTGCGCGACGCCCTGCCCGGAGACTGGGTCTGGCTGCAGGATAACCCCTCTCAGGCCGCTGGCGGCCTGCTCGGCAGGGAGTTCCTGCACGCTATTTTCGATGCGCAGAACGGGTTTGACGTTTCGGCCTTTGCCGCACTGAGCGGGACGCTGCGCGCCGGAAGCCTGCTTGTGCTGCGGGTTCCGCCGCTCTCAGTCTGGGTGCAAAAACCCGACGGCGATTCCCTTCGCTGGAGCGACAGCCCGGAACCGATCGCCACTCCGCACTTTGTTCACCATTTCTGCCGTACGATTGCCGCCGATGCGGAGGCGATCGTCTGGCAGCAGTCCCTTCCTCTCGCGCTCCCCGCGTCGCCGGACGCGCCGGACTGGCAGCCTGCCAGCGGTAAACCGCAGCGCGAGCAGGCCACTATTCTGGATGCCCTGCTGTCGATGAAGCCCGGCGTAGCGGCCGTGACCGCACCGCGCGGGCGCGGAAAGTCCGCGCTGGCCGGGATGCTGCTTAGCTCGATTGCGGGGGACGCCATCGTAACCGCGCCTGCGAAAGCGGCCACGGACGTTCTCGCCCGTTTTGCCGGCGAGCATTTCCATTTTATGGCCCCGGATGCGCTGCTGGCGTCCACGCAGCAGGCGGGCTGGCTGATTGTCGACGAGGCGGCTGCCATCCCGGGGCCGCTTCTGCAGGCGCTGGTAGATCGGTTTCCTCGCGTGCTGTTGACGACCACCGTTCAGGGCTACGAAGGAACGGGCCGCGGCTTTTTGCTGAAATTTTGCGCCCGCTTTAGCGGACTGCGGCGGTATACCTTATCCACCCCCGTTCGCTGGGCCGCCGGGTGCCCGCTGGAGCGAGTGGTGGCTAACGCACTCCTGTTTGACGACGCGCTTATTGATAATAAGCCCGAAGGCGACGTGCGCGTAACGTCGCTTGAGCCGCAGGCGTGGGAACGCGATCCGACGCGCGTGGCGAGCGTATATGAACTGCTCTGCGCCGCGCACTACCGAACGTCGCCACTCGATCTGCGCCGGATGATGGACGCGCCCGGCCAGCGCTTATCCGTTGCGCTGGCGGGCCGGGAAATTGCGGGTGCCCTCTGGCTGGTGGAAGAGGGCGGATTAGATGTGGCGCTCAGCCAGGCCGTCTGGGCGGGCTACCGCCGCCCGCGCGGCAACCTTGTGGCGCAGTCTCTGGCGGCACACGGCGGTTCACCGCGGGCGGCAGCGCTGAAAGGCCGACGGATCAGCCGCATTGCGGTGCATCCGCATCGCCAGCGGGAAGGAATCGGCCAGGCGCTGATCCGCGATGCGCGCGGTGAGGATTATCTGTCGGTGAGCTTTGGCTATACCGAGGAGCTGTGGCGCTTCTGGCAGCGGTGCGGCTTTGTGCTGGTGCGGATGGGCAGCCACCGGGAAGCGAGCAGCGGCTGCTACACCGCGATGGCGCTGCTGGCGCAGAGCGAGGCGGGGCAGCGGCTATGTGAACAGGCGCACCGGCGGCTGTGCCGCGATGCGCGGGTGCTATCGGCCTGGAATGGTGAAAAGATCCCTGTCCCGGACTGCTGGGAAGCTACCCTTAATGATGACGACTGGCTGGAGCTGGCGGGGTTTGCCTTTGCGCACCGGGCGTTCTCGACCTCCGTTGCCGCAATAACCCGCCTGCTGCTGAACACAGACATGCCGCTTCCGGCGCTGCGTGGAAAAATGGCAGGAGAAGCGGACGGCGCGGGGCGAAAAGCGCAGCTGGCAAAGCTTCGTCATGAGGCCGCGCAGGCCCTTGAGAGCCTCGATCCTGCGCGCGCCCGGCAGCTGAAGGGCACCGTTTTGCAATGGCAATTTTTTCAATAACTTCTTCAGTAAAGTGGCATGGTCATTACCCCGCAGAGGCGTAAAATCCTGCTTATCAATTAAGGAGACCGCCATGAAACATGACCATTTTGTTGTTCAAAGCCCCGAAACGCCGGCTAAACAGTTACTGCTTCTGTTTCATGGCGTAGGTGATAACGCCGTCAATATGGGGCAAATTGGCAGCTGGTTTGCGCCGATATTCCCGGATGCGCTGATCGTCAGCATCGGCGGCGCACAGCCCTGCGGCCCTGATGGCCGCCAGTGGTTCTCCGTGCAGGGCGTGACGGAAGACAACCGTCAGGAACGCATTGATGCCGTTATGCCAACCTTTATCGACACCGTGCGCTACTGGCAGCAGCAGAGCGGCGTGGGCGCTGATGCCACGGCGCTTATCGGCTTCTCGCAGGGGTCAATCATGTCGCTTGAGAGCGTAAAAGCGCAGCCGGGGCTGGTATCGCGGGTCATCGCCTTTAACGGCCGTTTTGCGACGCTACCGGAAAGCGCGACGACAAAAACCACCGTTCATCTGATTCACGGTGGAGAGGACCGGGTGATTGAGCTTTCCCATGCGGTAGCCGCGCAGGAAGCGCTGATTCGCCAGGGCGGGGACGTCACGCTGGATATCGTGGACGATCTGGGGCACGCGATTGACGATCGCAGCATGCAGTTTGCGCTCGACCACCTGCGTTATACCGTACCGAAGCACTACTTTGATGAAGCGCTCAGCGGCGGCAAGCCGAACGATGATGATATCGTTGAGTTTATGTGATTTTTCCCCTCACCCTAGCCCTCTCCCCAAAGGGGAGAGGGAACGTAACACCCCTCCGGGG
>CAMKZP010000473.1 GCA_946477805.1 uncultured Enterobacter sp. | reverse complement strand
GTTGAAGGTGGTCTGACGCTCGGCAGCAGTGGTCTGCTCGTGGGTGCGGATGTGGTCAGACACGGTGCAGATGGTCAGCGCTTTCGCACCGAACTCAGCCGCTACGCCGTAGATACCGGCCGCTTCCATTTCCACGCCCAGGATGCCGTATTTTTCCATCACGTCGAACATTTCGCCGCCGTCCGGCGCGTAGAACAGGTCAGCAGAGAAGATGTTGCCTACGCGCGCTTCAACGCCCAGCGCTTTAGCCGCGTCAACCGCGTCACGCACCATGCCGAAGTCCGCAATCGCCGCGAAATCATGATCCTTGAAACGCATGCGGTTGACTTTGGAATCGGTGCAGGCACCCATGCCGATAACGATGTCGCGCAGCTTAACGTCCATGCGCACCGCGCCGCAGGAGCCTACGCGGATGATTTTCTTCACGCCGAAATCGGTGATCAGCTCTTTGGTGTAGATGGAGCAGGATGGGATACCCATGCCGTGGCCCATTACGGAAATTTTGCGGCCTTTATAGGTACCGGTAAAGCCCAGCATGCCGCGCACGTTGTTCACTTCACGCACGTCTTCGAGGAAAGTTTCTGCAATGTGCTTCGCGCGCAGCGGGTCGCCCGGCATCAATACGACGTCAGCGAAATCACCCATTTCTGCGTTAATGTGAGGAGTTGCCATCTTCAGTTCCTTTTACATTGTTGTTTTTGCCCGGTGACGCTTCGCTTACCGGGCCTACATTCTGTTCTCCCTCTCCCTGTGGGAGAGGGCTGGGGTGGGGGCTTAAGACCGCACCCAGCGTGACTCAGAACATGGCCTTGCCATATTCCATGTCAGACGTACCAAAGTATTTCGCAATGGTCTGGCCGATATCCGCGAAGGTTTCACGGTGACCAAGCGAGCCAGGCTTCACTTTCGGGCCATACACCAGCACCGGAATGTGCTCGCGAGTGTGGTCGGTACCGGTCCAGGTCGGGTCGCAGCCGTGGTCCGCGGTCAGGATCAGAATGTCATCTTCACCCACCAGCTCCATCAGCTCCGGCAGACGGCGGTCGAACAGCTCCAGCCCGGCAGCATAGCCCGCCACGTCGCGGCGGTGGCCCCAGGAGGAGTCGAAGTCCACGAAGTTGGTGAAGACAATGGTCTTGTCGCCCGCTTCTTTCATCTCTTTGATGGTGGCATCGAACAGCGCATCCAGACCGGTGGCTTTCACTTTTTTGGTAATACCGCAGTTCGCGTAGATGTCTGCAATTTTACCCACCGACACCACGTGGCCGTCTTTCTCTTCGACCAGCTTCTGCAGCACGGTAGGGGCCGGTGGCTCAACGGCCAGGTCGTGACGGTTGCCGGTACGCTGGAAGTTACCGGCTTTGTCGCCGATAAACGGACGCGCGATAACGCGGCCAATGTTGTAACCGCCTTCGGTCAGCTCTTCACGGGCGATTTCGCACAGCTCGTAGAGTTTATCCAGGCCGTACGTCTCTTCGTGACAGGCGATCTGGAACACGGAGTCGGCAGAGGTGTAGAAAATCGGCTTGCCGGTTTTCATGTGCTCTTCGCCGAGCTGGTCCAGAATCACGGTACCGGACGAGTGGCAGTTACCGAGGTAGCCCGGCAGGTTGGCACGCTTAACCAGCTTGTCCAGCAGCGCCTGCGGGAAGCTATTCTCGTGATCGGAGAAGTAGCCCCAGTCAAACAGAACCGGCACACCGGCGATTTCCCAGTGTCCAGACGGGGTATCTTTACCGGAAGAGAGCTCGTGCGCCCAGGCGTATGCGCCCACCACTTCGGCGTTAGCGTCCATACCTGCGGCAATTTTACCGGTAGAGCCTTCATGGGCTTTCACCAGCCCGAGGCGGGTGAGGTTTGGCAGAGTCAGAGGACCTTTACGACCGTTATCCGCTTCGCCTTTGGCGCAGGCTTCCGCGATGTGACCCATGGTATCGGAACCCACGTCACCAAAACGATCTGCATCTTCAGTTGCGCCGATGCCGAATGAGTCCAGCACCATTATAAATGCACGTTTCATAATTGTTCTCCGTACGTAGTGCTTAAAAATGATTGATCGGATCAGTATACCGCTATTCGGTGATACGACGATAGACAGTCGGTGTGGTTTCCGGTGCTTTATCGTCAAGCCTGATTGCCGCTTTGACGGCTTTCGCCGCCTCCTGCCAGCTGGCCTCGTCTTTGGCATGGATCACCGCCAGCGGACGCTGGCCGTCAACGCTGTCGCCCAGGCGGGCCATGTCGGTAAAGCCGACGCTGTAATCAATGGTGTCCGATGCCTGACGGCGACCGCCGCCCATCGAAACGACCGCCATGCCGAGCGCGCGCGTGTCCATTGCCGAAACGAAACCTTCGGTATCCGCATAGACCGCTTTGCTGAGCATCGCGGTAGGCAGGTATTTCGCGTAATTTTCGACGAAATCGGTCGGGCCCTTCTGCGCGGCAACCATGCGGCCAAAGATCTCCGCCGCCCTGCCGTTGTCCAGCACCGCCTGCAGCTTCGCGCGGGCGTCGGCGTCGTCTTTAGCCAGCTTGCCGGAGATTAACATCTCCACGCACAGCGCCATGGTGACGTCGAGCAGGCGCGGGTTACGGTACTCACCCGTCAGGAACTGTACGGCCTCACGCACTTCGACGGCGTTACCGGCGCTGGACGCCAGCACCTGGTTCATGTCGGTGAGCAGCGCGGTAGTGCGCACGCCCGCGCCGTTGGAGACGCCAACGATCGCTTCGGCGAGTGCCGCAGAAAGTTCATAGGTTGGCATAAACGCGCCGCTGCCCACCTTCACGTCCATCACCAGCGCGTCCAGGCCTTCTGCCAGCTTTTTGGCGAGAATCGACGCGGTGATCAGCGGGATGGAGTCAACGGTCGCGGTGATGTCGCGGGTAGCGTAGAAACGCTTGTCTGCTGGCGCAAGAGAGCTGGTCTGGCCGATAATCGCCACGCCAACGTCTTTAATAATGTCGCGGAAGCGGCTGTCGTCCGGGAAGATATCGAAGCCCGGAATGGCTTCCAGTTTGTCGAGCGTACCGCCGGTGTGGCCCAGACCGCGCCCGGAGATCATCGGCACGTAGCCGCCGCAGGCGGCCACCATGGGGCCAAGCATCAGGGAGGTTACGTCGCCCACGCCGCCGGTGGAGTGTTTATCCACAATCGGGCCGTTGAGGTTGAGGCTTTTCCAGTCCAGAACGGTTCCTGAATCTCGCATCGCCATGGTCAGCGACACGCGCTCGGGCATCGACATATCGTGGAAGAAAATGGTCATCGCCAGAGCCGCAATCTGCCCTTCAGAGACGGTGTTGTCACGA
>CAMKZP010000472.1 GCA_946477805.1 uncultured Enterobacter sp. | reverse complement strand
GTCCGCATTTTTTTTATGTAAAAAAGCCTGGCGCTAGGCCAGGCTCCGTTTTTCTCCCTATTCCTGTGGGAGAGGGCCGGGGTGAGGGCACCGGCCCGCACTGTTCAAACCCAATCAAACCAACCGGTTTTTGGCATCCGCAATCGCCTGCGCCACCTGCTTCGGCGACACGCCGCCTTTCGCTGCACGCTTATCCAGGCAGGACTGCAGCGCCAGAATCGGATACACATCATCCCCGATAACCGCGCTAAATTTCTGCAGATCGGCCAGCGTCAGCTCTTCCAGCGGTTTACCCTGACGAATCGCTTCCACCACCGCTTCACCGACAATATGGTGCGCCTCGCGGAACGGTACGCCTTTCGCGACCAGGTAGTCCGCCAGCTCGGTTGAGTTAGCATAGCCCTGCTGTGCCGCTTCCTGGCAGCGCGGACGTTTCACCTGAATGCCGTCCAACACCAGCGCGCCCATATGCAGACAGTCCAGCCAGGTGTCGAGCGCGTCGAACAGCCCTTCTTTGTCTTCCTGCATATCTTTGTTGTACGCCAGCGGCAGCCCTTTCAGGGTCATCATCATGCCGGTCAGCGCGCCCTGCACGCGGCCACACTTGCCGCGGATAAGCTCCAGCGCGTCCGGGTTTTTCTTCTGCGGCATCAGGGAGGAACCGGAGGTAACGCGGTCGGACAGCTCGACAAAACCGGCTTCGCCCGAGTTGAAGAAGATCAGGTCTTCGGCAAAGCGCGACAGATGCACCATCCCGATAGACGCGTTTGAGAGAAGCTCCAGCACGTGGTCGCGGTCAGAAACGCTGTCCAGGCTGTTGCGGGTAGCGGAGGCAAAGCCCAGCCAGCCTGCCAGCTGCTCACGGTCAATTTCATACGCCGTACCGGCCAGCGCGCCGCTGCCCAGCGGGCTAACGTCCAGAC
The DNA here is from genome assembly GCA_946477805.1 of uncultured Enterobacter sp. Lineage (GTDB taxonomy): Bacteria > Pseudomonadota > Gammaproteobacteria > Enterobacterales > Enterobacteriaceae > Enterobacter. The sequence goes on along the minus strand of CAMKZP010000472.1, from coordinate 2,409 downwards.
GCTTGAGGGTATCCTGCAGACGGCTTTCATCACGCGCCAGCATCTCAACGTAAGCCAGACACCAGTGGGCAAAGGTCACCGGCTGCGCGCGCTGCAGATGGGTATAACCCGGCATCACCGCGTCCTGGTTGTTCTGCGCGGTCTCCACCAGCGCGCTCTGCAGCTGGCGATTCGCCGTCAGCAGTTCGCCCACGGTATCTTTACACCACAGCTTCAGGTCGGTCGCAACCTGGTCGTTGCGGCTACGGCCGGTGTGCAGTTTTTTCCCCAGCTGGCCGACTTTGTCGATAAGCTTACCTTCTACCCAGCTGTGAATGTCTTCGGCATCGCTTTGCAGGATTTGCTGCGGATCCAGACGCACCTCTTCCAGCAGATTGTTAAGCGCCTCTTCCAGACGCAGCTGTTCGTCTGCGGTCAACACGCCGACCGTCACCAGCGCTTTGGACCAGGCGACAGAGCCGACGATATCCTGTTCGGCCAGGCGGTAGTCGAAGCGCAAAGAGTCGTTGAACTGTTTGAACCGCTGATCCGCTGCCTGTGTAAAACGCCCACCCCAAAGTGCCATAACATCGTTCCTTTATTTGTTAGTTCCGCCGGGTGGCGCTTTGCTTACCCGGCCTACGGTCTTGTATGCCCGGCAAGCAGAGCGCCGCCGGGCAGTCAATCTTAAGCCAGAATACGTGTGCCAATCGGCGTGCCGTTAAACAGTGCCGGAAGCTGCTCCGCATGACGCCAGGAGGCGATATCCACCGGCCTGCCGAGCGCGCGCGCGGCGTCCAGCGCGGCGTTCACTTTGACAATCATGCCGTCGGTGATGATGCCCTGGTCAATCAGCTGCTCCGCTTTCTCGGCGGTCATTTCCGCAATGCGCTGGCCTTTTCCGTCCAGAATACCGCTCACATCAGAGAGCAGGATCAGGTCTGCACCCAGCGTTGCCGCCAGCGCGGTCGCCGCCTGATCCGCATTCACGTTCATCAGCTCGCCCTCTTCGGTCACGCCGATAGAGCTCACGACCGGCAGGAAACCGCCCTCAAGCAGAGTGTTAATCAGCTTAGGCGAACCCGGCTGCGCGAGTCCAACGTGGCCGAGCGCTTCGTCGAGCTGGGTCACTTTTACGCTGTCGCCATCGCCCAGGTAGAGGCCGACGGAGGCGATATGGTGTTTCTTCGCCCAGGCCAGCAGCGTTTTGTTCGCCGTCCCCGCCAGCGCGCCGGTAATGATGTCAATCTGGTCGGCAGGCGTGACGCGCAGGCCGTTCTTCTTTTTCACCGGCAGGTTGAGCCCTTTCATCAGCTCATCCACCACGCAGCCGCCGCCGTGCACAATCACCAGCGGACGCTGGTGTGATTCGCGATAGTTCACCAGCGCGGCAAACAGGCGCTCCAGCGCTTCTTCGCTGTCCAGCAGTACACCACCGAGTTTGATAATTAATGGGTTCATCATCACACCTTAAATAAGAGCCTGCGTTTCAGGGAAGCCGAAACGAATATTGGCGCACTGCATTGCCTGCGCGGCAGCGCCTTTGAGTAAGTTATCTTCTGCAGCCACCACGATCAGGTGCTCGCCCTGTACGGCAAAACCGATATCGCAGAACGGCAGGCCGACCACGTTTTTCAGCGCCGGTACGCCTTTATCGTACAAACGCACCAGCGGTTTATCCGCATACGCTCGGGTGAAAGCCTCACCAACCTGTTCTTTGGTTACGCCCGGCTTCAGGCGACAGGTAATGGTTTCGAGGATCCCGCGCGGGAAGCTGCCGAGGTGCGGGGTAAAAATCACGTCCGCGCCCAGGTGCGTGGTAATTTCAGGATGATGGCGGTGATTAAAGACGCCGTAGGGCTGAAGGCTCACTTCGCAGAAGCTGTTAGCGATTGCGGCCTTCCGCCCTGCTCCGCTCACGCCGCTGGTGGCGTTGATCACCGGCCACTGGTTCAGATCCAGCAGGCCCGCGTCGATCGGCGGCTTCAGGGAAAGCTGCGCCGCCGTCGGGTAGCAGCCCGGTACGGCAATCAGGTTCGCTTCTTTCAGTTTGTCTGCGCTCCACTCCGCCAGGCCGTACACCGCTTTTTCAAGCAGATCCGGGTGCTGATGGGTGAAACCATAGTATTTTTCATAGAACGCGCCGTCGTTCACGCGGAACGCGCCGGAGAGGTCGAACACCACGCAGCCAGCCGCCAGAAACTGCGGCGCCAGGTCGTGGCTGACTTCATGCGCGGTGGCTAAAAACACCACGTCGACGCCGTCGGTGAACGCGCTGATGTCGGACATCGGCTGCAGCGGCAGGTCAACAATGCCCCTGAGCTGCGGATGCAAATCGGAAATTAACTTTCCTGCATCATTGCTTTGCGCTGACACGGTCAAAGCGGTTATGGTCATATGCTGTCTCTTATACACATCTCCGAGCCCACG
>CAMKZP010000471.1 GCA_946477805.1 uncultured Enterobacter sp. | reverse complement strand
CTTCTGCTACCCGCGCATTGAGTCCGGCCAGCCGACCGTCTGCTCGGAAACCTGCGTCGGGCGTATTCGCTATCTCGGCGTGCTGCTGTACGACGCGGATCGCATCGAAGAGGCGGCCAGCACCGAGCATGAAACCGATCTCTACGAACGCCAGTGTGACGTCTTCCTGGATCCGCACGACCCGGCGGTGATTGAAGAGGCGGTGAAACAGGGCATTCCGCAGAACGTGATTGATGCCGCCCAGCGCTCCCCGGTGTACAAGCTGGCGATGGACTGGAAGCTGGCGCTGCCCCTGCACCCGGAGTACCGCACCCTGCCGATGGTCTGGTACGTTCCGCCGCTGTCACCGATTCAGTCCTACGCCGACGCGGGCGGGCTGCCGATGAACGACGGCGTGCTCCCGGCCGTTGAGAACCTGCGTATTCCGGTGCAGTACCTGGCCAACATGCTCAGCGCGGGCGATACCGGCCCGGTGCTGCGCGCCCTGAAGCGCATGATGGCGATGCGCCACTACAAGCGCTCGCAGACCGTAGAAGGCGTGACCGACACCCGCGCCATCCAAGAGGTGGGCCTGAGCGAAGCGCAGGTCGAAGAGATGTATCGTTACCTGGCAATTGCCAACTACGAGGACCGCTTCGTGATCCCCACCAGCCACCGCGAAATGGCGCGCGACGCCTTCCCGGAGAAAAACGGCTGCGGCTTTACCTTTGGCGACGGCTGCCACGGCTCCGACACCAAATTTAACCTCTTTAACAGCAGCCGCATTGATGCGATCAACATTACCGAAGTGCGCGAACACGGGGAGGGAGAATAATGCAGATCCTCAAAATCATCGCGCTGCTCATTGAGTACCCGGATGAACTGCTGTGGGAAAACCGCGACGACGCGCTTGCCCTGGTTGAACAGGACGCCCCCATGCTGCTGCCGTTTACGCAGCAGCACCTGAGCGCCCCGCTGCTGGACAGGCAGGCCGAGTGGTGCGAAGTGTTCGAGCGCGGTCGCGCCACCTCGCTGCTGCTGTTTGAGCACGTTCACGCCGAGTCCCGCGACCGCGGTCAGGCGATGGTTGATCTCATGAGCCAGTACGATAGGGCCGGTCTGGCGCTGGACTGCCGGGAGCTGCCGGACTACCTGCCGCTCTATCTGGAGTATCTCAGCCTCGTCAGCGACGACGAGGCGCGTGAGGGCCTGCAAAACGTCGCGCCCATTCTGGCGCTGATCGGCGGGCGCCTCAAGCAGCGCGGCGTGGCGCATTATCACCTGTTTGACGCCCTGCTGACGCTGGCCCAGACCCGGCTATCGAGCGACAGCGTGGCGAAACAGGTTTCAGGTGAAAAGCGGGATGACACCCGCCAGGCGCTCGACGCCGTCTGGGAAGAGGAACAGGTGAAGTTTATCGAAGACAACGCGACGTCGTGCGACAGCTCGCCGATGCAGCACTATCAACGACGCTTTAGCCAGGACGTCGCGCCGCAGTATGTGGACGTCAGCGCCGGAGGCCCAAAATGATGCACTACCTCAACGTCTTTTTTTATGACATTTACCCCTACATCTGCGCGACCGTTTTTTTCCTTGGCAGCTGGCTGCGCTATGACTATGGGCAGTATACCTGGCGGGCATCATCCAGCCAGCTGCTCAGCAAGCGCGGAATGAACTGGGCGTCCAACCTGTTTCATATCGGGATCCTGGGGATATTCTTCGGGCATCTGTTCGGCATGCTAACCCCGCACTGGATGTACGCCTGGTTTTTACCCGTCGCCGTTAAGCAGCAGCTGGCGATGATTGCGGGCGGCGTTTGCGGCGTACTGACGCTGGTTGGCGGCTCGATGCTGCTCTACCGTCGCCTGTTTAACCAGCGCGTAAGAGCCACCTCCACCACGCCGGATATCATTATCATGAGCATTCTGCTCGTCCAGTGCATCCTGGGGCTTTCCACCATTCCCTTCTCGGCCCAGTATCCTGACGGCAGCGAGATGATGAAGCTGGTTGGCTGGGCGCAGGGTATCGTGACCTTTAAGGGCGGCTCGTCGGAAATGCTGAGCGGCGTTGCGCCGATTTTCCGCATTCACCTGGTGCTGGGGATGACCATCTTCCTGATCTTCCCGTTCACGCGTCTGGTGCACGTGTGGAGCGCGCCGTTTGAGTATTTTACCCGCCGGTATCAGGTGGTGAGATCGCGCCGCTGAGAGTATCGGGTGGCGGCTACGCCTTACCCGACCTACGTTCACGCTTCCGTAGGCCCGGCAAGGCGTAGCCGCCGCCGGGCTATTTCCCCGCCTGCGGATGAGTATCAAACCCGGCCATGACCGCCGTCAGTTCTGCCAGCGTGAAGCCGTGCTTTACATCGTCCACCCCCAGCCCAAACCGTTCCTGCATCAGCTGATAAAGCGCACCGGCATCCGCCAGGTGGATCTGCTCTTCAACGTGCCCGTTCTGCCAGTGCGTGAAGTTGAAATTCGTTAGCGTCAGCTTGCCGCCGTCCGGCAGATGACGACACATTAGCAGGTGGTGACGGAAATGGGACTGCGGCCAGTGGGCCGACCAGAAGTTACCCATCACGTAGTCGCTGAAATACTGCGTCGTAAGATCGAAATGGTACATCGACTGCCAGTGTTCATGGTGACGGAACTGCAGCACCCAGTCGTTCCCTTCGCTCAAAAGACGATACAGGCCGTGCGGCGTCTCCTGCTCCTCGTTGGCAATCAGACGAATCGGCGCCGTCAGCGTTTGTCCGCCAAAGCCGACGTCCGCTATCCAGCGCTCGCCGTTCAGCTCTACCAGCAGCAGCCTGTGCGTGCGCGGCGGCATTTGCGGCGGGTTGGCTAATACCACCCGGCCCAGCACGCTGCGCACCGTAAAGCCCGCTTCGCGCAGCGCGCGTTCAAAAAGGCCGTTTTGCTCGAAGCAGTAACCGCCCCGGCGCGAGGTGACCAGCTTGTCCACCAGGCTTTGATCGTCCAGGTGAATTTCTCTCGGCAGTACAACGTCAATATTCTCGAAGGGGATCGCACAGTTGTGGTGTAAATGCAGCGCGCGCAGGGTGTCGATATCAGAAATGGGGACATGGTTTGCTCCAGGAGATGATTTCCCTTGTTTATAAACTATTTTCTCGCGCCCATATGCGCAAATGTGCTTTTTCGTCATACTCATCGTTGAACATGAGGAGACCCTATGAACCCTTTTCGCCCTGTTGAATTACGTCACGCCAGCCGTTTACTGAACCACGGCCCAACGGTGCTCATTACCAGCCGCGATGAAAGCATCGACAGGCGTAACGTGATGGCCGCCGCGTGGTCAATGCCCGTGGAGTTTGAGCCCCCGCGCATCGCAATTGTGGTGGATAAAAGCGCCTGGTCGCGGG
>CAMKZP010000470.1 GCA_946477805.1 uncultured Enterobacter sp. | reverse complement strand
CATGAATATTCTGGTCGGGGTGAATACCGCGAAGGTGTTTGGCGGCTCGCTGGCGATGGGCGGCGTCATGGCGGGGATCCTCTCCAGCCCGCAGCTGGCGCAGATTACCCTCTTTGGCGAGGCGCTCCAGCCGGGCCGCGGCGGGGTGATTGCGGTGCTGCTGGTGGTCATCCTGATGTGCTGGATTGAAAAACGGCTTCGCGCGGTCTTGCCCGGATCGATTGAGTTAATCCTCAACCCGCTGCTGACCACGCTGATTACCGGCAGCGTCGCCATCGTGGCGCTGCAGCCGCTGGGCGGCTGGATCTCTGAGGCCATTGCGCACGGAGCGTCTCTGGCTATCGATCGCGGCGGCCTTCTCGTGGGCTCGGAGATGTGTATAAGAGACAGGCTGTGCTCTCCGGCACCTTCCTGCCGCTGGTGCTGACGGGCCTGCATCAGGGTCTGGTTCCTATCCACGTTGAGCTGGTGCAGGCGCACGGCTACAACGCCCTGCTGCCGATCCTGTCGATGGCGGGGGTAGGGCAGGTTGGCGCGGCCATGGCGGTGCTGATGAAAACCCGCAACGCGCGCCTGAAAAAGGTGATCAAAGGGGCGCTACCGGTCGGATTGCTGGGGATCGGCGAACCGCTGATTTTCGGCGTTACGCTGCCTTTAGGCAGGCCCTTCATCGCTGCCTGTCTGGGGGGAGCGGTCGGCGGAGCGCTCATTAGCTACTGGAAAGTAGCCACCGTGATCACCTTTGGCATTTCCGGTTTGCCGCTGGCATTAACCATCGTGACCGGAAAAGTCATGCTCTATCTGTTAGGCTATTTAGTAGCGGTGATCGCCGGGTTCCTGTTTACCTGGCTGTCAGGATTCAACGACCCAGAGGAGTAAGGTTTGGCCAATCACGAGCGTCGCGTTGTATTTTTTGACCTGGATGGAACGCTGCACCAGCAGGATATGTTCGGCACTTTTATGCGCTACCTGCTGCGGCGTCAGCCTCTGAATGCGCTGCTCGTCTTACCGCTCCTGCCCGTTATCGGCATCGCGCTGCTGGTGAAAGGCCGTGCAGCGCGCTGGCCCATGAGCCTGCTGCTGTGGGGATGTACCTTTGGCCACAGCGAAGCGCGGCTCAGGCAGCTTGAGCGGGATTTTGCGCACTGGTTTCGCGGCCACGTCGCCGCGTTTCCGGTGGTGCAGGCGCGCCTCACCAGCTATCTCGATGCGAACGATGCCGACATCTGGCTGATCACCGGCTCGCCGCAGACGCTGGTGGAGCAGGTCTATTTTGATACGCCCTGGCTGCCGCGCGTCAATCTTATCGCCACGCAAATTGCCCGTCGCTACGGCGGCTGGGTGCTGACCATGCGCTGCCTGGGGCATGAAAAAGTGGTCCAGCTGGAGAAACGCATCGGTACGCCGCTGCGCCTTTACAGCGGTTACAGCGACAGCAAGCAGGACAACCCGCTGCTCTATTTTTGCCAGCACCGCTGGCGCGTAACGCCGTCAGGGGAACTTCAGCAACTCGAATAGTCTTATCCACGGCTGCTGTGTATAATGCCGCCCGCTTTTCGACTGGAGTATCAGCCCTTGTCCAACCCTGAACACAATCATGAATACTGGATGCGCCACGCGCTCACGCTGGCTCAGCGCGCATGGGAAGAGGGTGAAGTGCCCGTGGGCGCCGTGCTGGTCTATAACAACCAGGTGATTGGTGAAGGGTGGAACCGTCCGATTGGCCGCCACGACCCAACCGCGCACGCCGAAATTATGGCGCTTCGTCAGGGCGGACTGGTGCTGCAAAACTATCGTCTGCTTGACACCACCCTGTACGTCACCCTGGAACCCTGCGTCATGTGTTCCGGCGCAATGGTTCACAGCCGAATCGGAACCCTGGTGTTTGGCGCGCGGGATGAAAAAACCGGCGCGGCGGGGTCGCTGATGGACGTGCTCGGTCATCCGGGCATGAACCACCAGGTGCAGACTATCGGTGGGGTACTTGCACCAGAATGCTCTGGTCTGCTGAGTGACTTCTTTCGAATGCGTCGGCAGCAGAAAAAGCAGCAAAAGGCAGAACTGAAGCCGCCGGGCGATTAAGCTCATTCGGCGCAACCACCGGATAGCTTTGGGCGAGCCGCTGCGCCTCTGCCGCCTCTTTTTCTTTCTCACGCAGATAGCCCACCAGGCTAATCTGGTATTTGCGAATATTTTCCACGTAGGCGTAGGCCTCATGCCCGCGCGCATAGCCGTAGGTCAGCTTGTTGTACCACGGCTTCTGGCTCAGCAGCGGCAGGCGCTGCTTGACGTCAGACCAGCTGTCCGGGTTGCCTTTGGTTTTGGCCGTTAGCGCCCGCGCGTCCAGCATATGCGCATAGCCCATGTTGTAGGCCGCCAGCGCAAACCAGATCCGCTCTTCTTCCGGCACCGTCTCCGGCACTTTCTCCATCATATCCTGTAAATATTGCGCGCCGCCGCTGATGCTCTGCTCCGCATCGGTGCGGTCGTTAACGCCCACGCTCAGCGCGGTATTTTTGGTGAGCATCATCAGCCCACGAACGCCGGTGGGGGAGGTGGCCTGTGCGTCCCAGTGCGACTCCTGATACGAGATGGCCGCCAGCAGCTTCCAGTCAATCTCCTGGGCGTATTTCTCGAATAACGGCTGCAGGTCCGGCAGCACGCTGTCCACCGCGCGCAGGAAGGTGCGGGTATCGACGTAATCGAAATCATCTCCGTGGCCGAGGTACTTCTCTTCCAGGCGCGCCAGCGTGCCGTCTTCATTGATGGTGTTGTAGAAATCGAGCATAGCCGCGGAGAGGGTTTGATCGTTGTCCAGCTGGGTAAACCAGGTCACCGGCTGTTCGTCCGTGACGTCCAGCGCCACGGCGATTTCAGGATGAACGCGCTGGAACAGGCTGATCGCAACCGAATCGGCAATGGTGTAGGGCAGCTTCTTATCTTTAACCTGCTCCAGCAGCTCGGTGGTGCCGAGTTTTGCATCGACCTTCCAACTGAGCTCGGGATACTTTTTCTCTTTAAGAGCGCGCAGGTCGTCAATCACGACGTGGCCGGGCGCTATCGTCAGCTGCCGATCGTTAAGGGTGGCCAGCGTGCGCGGGCGCAGGCTGCCAACGCGGTACACCAGCTGCTGAGAAACGGAATAGTAGGTTGGGCCTGGTTGATAGTTCTTGCTGCGTTCGCTGTTGTACACCAGCCCGGCGGCCAGGATATCGGCGTCGTCGTTATCCAGGTCATCAAACAGCTGGCTGATGTTCTGGCGGACGGTAATTTTTAGCTTTACGCCAAGGTAGTTGGCAAACTGCTGGGCCAGCTCATAATCCAGGCCAATGGTTTTGCCGTTGATGTCGCTGTAAATCAGCGGTG
>CAMKZP010000469.1 GCA_946477805.1 uncultured Enterobacter sp. | reverse complement strand
ACCCGGAACAGCTGTGGGCGAATACCGCGGTCACGCTGCCCGACGAGCTGGTCGGGAAGCGCTATCGGGACGTGTTTAGCGGTGATAGCCGCGTATTACAAGAGACGCTGGATTTAACGTCAGAAAAGGGATGTTTACTGGTTCTGCTTACGTGCGAATAATCGCGGAGAACAAAAATGCCAAAGGAAAACAGGTTTGAAATTCGGGCCGGTCACGGCCAGCAGTTAGGCGCTAATTTTGACGGGAAAGGGGTTAACTTCGCGCTGTTTTCCGCGCACGCGGAGCGGGTGGAGCTGTGCCTGTTCGATCCTTCCGGGAAAACGGAAATCGCCCGGCTCGAACTGCCGGAATATACCCATGAGGTCTGGCACGGCTATGTGCCTGACCTGAAGCCCGGCGCGCTGTACGGCTACCGCGTCTACGGGCCGTATGACCCGGAAAACGGCCATCGTTTTAACCCGCATAAGCTGCTTATCGATCCCTACGCCCGCGAGCTGGCAGGCGATCTCACCTGGAACGAGGCCCATTTTGGCTACGAGCTGGGGCACGACGAGCTGGATTTGAGCTTCGATACTCGCGACAGCGCGGCCTTTACGCCGAAGTGCAGGGTCATCGATCCCGATGCCTTTGACTGGCAGGACGGCAGCCGCCCCAGCGTGCCCTGGCCAAATACCGTGGTGTATGAGAGCCACGTAAAAGGCTTTACCCAGCTAAACCCGGCTATTCCGCCCGAGCTGCGCGGCACGTTCGAGGGCATGGGGCATAAGGCCTCGGTCGATTACATCAAAAGACTGGGCATTACCTCGGTTGAGCTGCTTCCGGTTCACTGGTTCCCGGACGACCAGCATCTGCTTGACCGTGGGCTGAAGAACTTCTGGGGCTACAACACGCTCGGCTTCTTTGCCCCGGCGTCGCGCTATTACGGCCCGGCGGGGATCCAGGGCTTTCGCGATATGGTGCGCGCCTATCACGACGCGGGCATCGAGGTCATTCTGGACGTGGTCTACAACCACACGGCGGAAGGCAACGAGCTGGGGCCAACGCTGTCGTTTAAGGGTATTGATAACTACAGCTATTACCGCACGCTGCCGGACCAGCATCGCTTACATTAACGACACCGGTACCGGGAACACGGTAAATACCTCACACCCGAGGGTGCTGCAGATGGTGATGGACTCCCTGCGCTACTGGGCCGAATCCATGCACATTGACGGCTTTCGCTTTGACCTGGGAACCATCCTCGGGCGCGAACCCGAGGGCTTCGACCCGCGCGGCGGCTTTTTCGATGCCGTGACGCAGGATCCTGTCCTGTCGAAGCTGAAGCTTATCGGCGAGCCTTGGGACATCGGCCCCGGCGGCTATCAGGTGGGCGGGTTCCCGCCGGGCTGGGGAGAGTGGAACGATAAGTATCGCGATACGGTGCGGGAATACTGGAAGGGCGATAACGTCTCTACCGATTTTGCCGCGCGGCTGCTCGGCTCCGGCGATTTGTACGATCTGCGCGGCCGCCGCCCGTGGGCGAGCGTCAACTTTATTACCGCCCATGACGGCTTCACGCTGAATGACCTGGTGTCGTACAACGAGAAGCACAACGCCGACAACGGGGAGGAGAATAACGACGGCCATAACGATAACCGGTCATATAACTACGGCGAGGAGGGGCCGACCGAAAACCCGGACATCATCGCCACCCGCGAACGCCAGAAGCGCAATTTCCTGACCACGCTGCTGTTTTCTCACGGCACGCCGATGCTGCTGGCGGGCGATGAGTTTGGCCGCACGCAGAAAGGCAACAACAACGGCTACTGTCAGGACAGCGAGATCTCGTGGATTGACTGGAAAGGGCTGTCGGAAAACGACGCGGCGCTGCGCGAATTTACCCGCCGTTTGATTGCGCTTCGCGCAGAGCAGCCCCTGCTGCGTCGGGAAAGCTGGCGAGACGGGCTGGAGATCCGCTGGTTTAACGCCGGCGGCGGGCCGCAGCAGGCAGAGCAGTGGGATGAAGGATCAACCCTGGGCTTTTCCATTACCCGTCCCGACCTCATTTCGCAGGACGGCGTCTGGCACGATGTGCTGATGCTGTTCAACCCGTTTGAAGGCCCGGTTGCGTTCCAGATCCCGCAGTTCGGGGAAGGCGGCTGGGTGCTTGAACTCTCTACGGCTGACGATCCCGCCGCCGGGACGGTTATCACCACGGCCGTAGATTACGAGCTGGCCGGGCGCAGTATCTCCCTTTTCCGACGTCCTTAGCCTACAGCGATGCCGCCGCCCGCGCGGCGGTGTCGTACAGGGAGGAGATCGTGCGCAGCAGCTGTGCGGTTTCCCCAATCGACGCGCCTGAAATCCCGCTCTCTCCGTGAATGTTAATCAGGCAGGCCTCCCGCACGTCGCGGTATTTCATACACAGCGCCTTGCCTTCCTCCGTCGTGGAGAAGAAGAGCTCTTTGCCCGCTTTTTCACTCGTCACATAGCCCGCCTTGACCAGCTTTTTCAGGGCATACGTCACCACGTGGGTGTCCTCCACGTTCAGCACGAAGCAGATATCGGCCAGCTTTTTCTTGCGGTCGCGGTGGTTAACATGGTGCAGCAGCGAGACGTCAAACGCCCCCATATCCGGCTCGCCCGCGGCGGCCATGCAGCGGACCATCCATTTATTGAACGCGTTGCCGGTCATGATCAGGGCGTACTCCAGCTCCGACAGCTCCGCGCAGCGCTCGGAGACCAGATGGCGGGAGGAGACAATGCGCCCATCCGAAATATCATCGTGGTTTGAAGCAGCACTCTTTTTTGCGGTCATAACGTTCCTTAGCCAGAAATGTAAACTCATCGATAAAATAAGAACATTTTATTGATAAATTGTTTACATGTTTTTGCGCTTCAGATATAGCTTTTTAGCGCAGGTTTTGTGAAGCCTGATGCAAAACACAACATCGCACGCCGCACATTAAAAAAATAGCCGACGGCGCGCAACGCTCACTTTGGATAGGGTAAACGTTTATGGACGGTTCTACGCTGTTGCCGCTTATCGGGATACCGGTGGTGGTTATTGGTTTCGCTCTGCGCTTCAACCCGCTTCTGGTTGTCGTGGTGGCAGGGCTGGCGACGGGTCTGCTGGTCGGCATGGATTTCGGTACGTTGCTGGAGACGTTTGGCGAGAAGTTCGTCAATAGCCGCTCTCTGGCGACCTTTATTCTGATCCTGCCGGTCATTGGCCTGCTGGAGTACTACGGCCTTAAGGAGCGCGCCCAGGCGTGGGTGGCGAAGATCGCCAGCGCCACGTCGGCACGTATTCTGATGCTCTACTTTGTGGCGCGTGAAGGGACGGCGGCGCTGGGGCTGATGTCCCTCGGCGGCCACGCCCAGACGGTGCGTC
>CAMKZP010000468.1 GCA_946477805.1 uncultured Enterobacter sp. | reverse complement strand
CCATAAGAAACACTGGTGCGATTACCGCAAAAACCGGCCGCATGTGACGATTGCATTGTTGCTATTGATATTGCGGTAAGAAGCGCAAGCGCTGTGAGTTGTGTTTTAAGTTTCATCATCGGATCCCTGGTGAGGTGTATTGAAATTTATAAAAAATACCCATCCTGGATATACATACCCAAGAGCCATAACGGTTTCATGTTATTAACGGCAGAATGATACGATTGTAAAAATAGCCCTCTAAGGATAAATAAATCCTTTATATGGCTTTGAAAATCCATGTTAGGAAAAACGATTTTGATTATCAACCTGCCTGCGGTTTATATGAAATGTCATTTTTCATGGAAAATTCCTAATGCATCCATTCCTTGCGGGATAAACGGCATTACTGAATAGTGCAGCAGCGCTGACTTTACGCAGCCCTGCGTAATCTGTAGTTTGAATGCCTGCAGAATACCAGGATTATTCCCTCTTTTTTTAGGTTGCCGAAATTTTCCATTTAGCACTTTTTGTTAAAAGAAAGGCATTTTATCTGGCTAACCGAAGTGAACATCGGCATATATGCAACTTACCCTCGTACGTCAGCCCGGCTTGCAAAAAACGCGTTCGGTACGAAATAACGTAAGTCTGCCGTGCATACGTCTGACGAGCAGCGTTTAATGACTGAGGTCATAAAAATGGAAGATATTTGTGAGAAAAGTAACGCATGGGTTTTGGAATAACAAAAAAAGTTATATATTCCGGGCCGTTAATTTCGACTACACCTTCTGAGTTCAGAGGCTTACACATGTCATGGCACCACTTCAAACAGGCTTATCTCATTAAGTTCTGGTCACCTGTCCCGGCGGTTATCGCAGCGGGCATTCTCTCTACCTATTATTTCGGGATCACCGGCACCTTCTGGGCCGTCACGGGCGAATTCACCCGCTGGGGCGGCCAGCTGCTGCAGCTTGCGGGCGTGCATGCCGAAGAGTGGGGATACTTTAAGCTGATTCATCTGGACGGCACGCCGTTAACCCGGATCGACGGGATGATGATTATCGGCATGTTTGGCGGTTGCTTCGCGGCAGCGCTGTGGGCAAACAACGTTAAGTTGAGGATGCCTAAAAGCCGGATCCGTATTCTGCAGGCGGTGGCCGGCGGGATCATTGCCGGCTTCGGCGCGCGTCTGGCTATGGGCTGTAACCTTGCCGCCTTCTTTACCGGCATTCCTCAGTTCTCCCTCCACGCCTGGTTTTTTGCCGTCGCAACCGCGATTGGCTCTTACTTTGGCGCAAAATTCACGCTGCTGCCGTTTTTCCGTATTCCGGTAAAAATGACCAAAGTCAGCGCCGCTTCGCCCCTAACGCAGAAGCCGAGTCAGGCGCGCCGCCGCTTTCGTCTTGGCATGCTGGTCTTTTTCGCCATGGTGGCCTGGGCTATTTGCACTGCCATGAACCAACCCAAACTGGGCCTGGCGATGCTGTTTGGCGTGGGGTTTGGCCTGCTGATTGAACGTGCGCAGATTTGCTTTACCTCGGCGTTTCGCGACATGTGGGTGACCGGGCGCACCATGATGGCGAAAGCCATTATTGGCGGGATGGCCGTCAGCGCGATCGGCATCTTCAGCTACGTGCAGCTTGGCGTTGAGCCGAAAATCATGTGGGCCGGTCCGAACGCCGTCATCGGAGGGCTGCTGTTTGGCTTTGGCATCGTGCTTGCTGGCGGGTGTGAAACCGGCTGGATGTATCGCGCCGTTGAAGGCCAGGTGCACTACTGGTGGGTAGGTCTGGGGAATGTGATCGGCTCTACGATCCTGGCGTACTACTGGGATGACGTGTCTCCCGTTCTGGCCACCAACTGGGACAAGGTCAACCTGCTGAATACCTTCGGACCGCTTGGCGGTCTGATGGTGACCTATGCCCTTTTACTGATCGCCTTTTTACTGGTTATCGCGCAAGAGAAGCGTTTCTTCCGCCGGGCCGCTGTTAAAACTGAAACGCAGGAGAACGCTGCATGAAAGAGATTGTGCCTGATTACCGGCTCGATATGGTCGGGGAGCCCTGCCCCTATCCGGCGGTTGCCACCCTTGAAGCGCTGCCGCAGCTGAAAAAAGGGGAAATACTGGAGGTGGTGAGCGATTGCCCGCAGTCCATTAATAACATTCCGCTGGATGCAAAAAACCACGGTTATACCGTGCTGGATATCCAACAGGATGGGCCCACCATTCGTTATTTAATTCAAAAGTAACGCCCCAGTAATAAGGCCTCATCAGAGGCCTTATTTAAATCACTGGCTTTAGCCACCGTCGTCGCTTGAGTTTCGGCAGGCAAGAATGTGCCGTGAGCCGCGTTCCGCAGGCTGAGCAAACTGCACCATGAGGTTGGCTGTGCGCTGGGCAAAAACGGGTGAAATGGAAATGTTTTCCCGCACAAACTGGACACTCAAATTTAATGTTGGGGATATCCCCTCCAGCCAGGTGTATGGAACAACCACCATACCGCAATTAATGGTATAGCGGGGATATATCGTTGCGCAAACCACGGCTGAATCAGGCTACGATCGCCATCACATTGAAAAATAAGTGTTATTGATCCACGGCAAAACTAATTTTTTTCACTTAAGTAAAATCTTACACCTGGTTTGAGCAAGGTTTTATTAGGTGAATGCGTTTTAGATTTTTACTGTGCTTTATGCTTTTTGTTCCGCTTCACGTTTCGTCTCTGAATTTCTCGTCAACGCTTTTACGGCTGAACTGCCCTGACAGAGGGCTGGTGGAAGTTATCCTGCACCTGTATGGCCACACTCAGGAAAAATGGCGCGGTAATTTTGAAACCGGCGCAGGGCATAAACGCTCCGGTGATATGGAAATGATCCCTTTCGCGAACGGTGATATTTTGTTCCATTCTGTTGCAGGCGATGAATTCAGCTATTTATATGATGGCGAACCGCCCGTCAGGCGCTGCGCAAAGCTGGACGAGCGGCCCGTGTATCCCACCTTCTGAATAAAACTGGCCGCCGTGCGGCCAGCTGAATATCTGATTAAAAACGATAACCCGCCGAGAACATAAACACCCAAGGATCCAGGCGCGTGCTAATGCTCTGCTGCTCGCCGCCGGCCTTAAAGCGCACGTCGGTGTCGATGTCCATATACCAGACCGAGGCGTTGATTAACCAGTCGCGGTTAATCAGATAATCCAGCCCCACCTGCCCCGCCATACCCCAGGAGTCCTTCAGGCTAAGATCGGACAGCCCTGCTGCCTTACCGGTATCGTTAAACTTCTCGTCAAAGAAGGTGGTGTAGTTCACGCCTGCGCCAATATACGGACGCACTTTGCTGCTGGCATCACCGAAGTACCACTGCGCCATCAGCGTCGGCGGCAACTGGTGTACGGTAGCGATGG
>CAMKZP010000467.1 GCA_946477805.1 uncultured Enterobacter sp. | reverse complement strand
TGACGTGGTGGCGCACGAGCTTAGCCACGGCGTGACCGAGACCGAAGCGGGTTTAATTTACTTTGAACAGTCGGGCGCGCTGAACGAGTCCTTGTCGGACGTGTTCGGCTCGCTGGTGAAACAATACCATCTTAAGCAAACCGCCGATAAAGCGGACTGGCTGATCGGTGAAGGGCTGCTGGCGGAGGGCATTAACGGCAAAGCGCTGCGCTCAATGTCAGAGCCGGGCACCGCCTATGACGATCCCCTGCTCGGCAACGATCCGCAGCCCGGGCACATGAATGATTTTATTAAAACCCGTGACGATAACGGCGGCGTCCACCTCAACTCTGGTATTCCTAACCGGGCGTTTTACCTGGCCGCAACGGCAATTGGCGGCCATGCGTGGGAAAAAGCGGGCTATGCCTGGTACGACACGGTTTGCGATCGCAGCCTGGCGCAGGATGCCGATTTTGAGGCCTTCGCAAAACTGACGATTGCTCACGGCGAAAAACGTTCCGGTGGCGACGTCGCGGCGGCCATTAAGCAAGCCTGGGAACAGGTGGGAGTGTTGTAAATGCAGATCCCGGAACTGACGGATGACGCAGTGGTTGAGCTGGCGCGGGAAGGCGGCGTTGCCTTTATTCCAAAGCTGAGCGGCCAGCGCACCATCACGCTTTCATCCCTCAACGATACGCAGCGCCAGCGCGTGGTGAGCATTCTGGAGCAGGCGCTCCCTCGAGGGCAGCCGCCGGGCCAGCCCTCCTCTCCGGGGAGCGGCGACCAGCGCTATTTTCGCATTCAGATCGTCTGGACCCGGCACAATCAGGCGCAATACGCGGACATCATCGTGCTGGTGCCGGAGCAGGAAGCGCCTGAATCGCTAATAGAACTCTGGCAGAAGGGCGAAGGCTGCGTGTGCGATTAACCCTCAGCCCTGACGAACTCGACGCGCTTCTTCGAGATCAGCCCGTGGCCGTTCTGGCAAAAATAATCCACCGCGCCGCAGGCTTTTAGCACCTGAAGCGGCTGATGGCACTCGGGGCAGCGTGCTTCGAGCGCGATATCTTTGTTACAGTTCTCGCAGTGCGCTACGCCGTTCTGCGGCTCCAGCGGTGCGTGGCAATCCGGGCAGGTAATCGACATACTCTCTCCTGTTGCGTTTGACCGGGGCAGGAAACTGCCCCGGGAGGATGAATATTATCAGGCTTCAGCGGCCGGTTTAGTCTGCGCATTTTCCAGCATGCGGCGCACCGGAACAATGAGGACGATGAGAACCGCCGCGCAAATCAGCAGCGCGATGGAGCAACGCGCGAAGAGATCCGGCAGCATATCCAGCTGATCGGCCTTCACGTGACCGCCGATCAGGCCAGCCGCCAGGTTACCCAGCGCGCTCGCGCAGAACCACAGCCCCATCATCTGGCCGCGCATTCTTTCCGGCGCCAGCAGCGTCATGGTCGCAAGACCAATCGGGCTCAGGCACAGCTCGCCGAGGGTCAGCATCAGGATGCTGCCCACCAGCCAGAACGGAGAAACGCCTGCCCCACCGCCGTTAAGCACGTTTTGCGCTGCCAGCATCATCAGGCCAAAACCCGCTGCGGCACAGAGAATGCCGATAACAAACTTGGTGATGCTGCTCGGACGAATGTTTTTGCTGGCAAGCTTCGGCCATGCCCAGCTGAACACCGGCGCCAGCAGAATGATAAACAGGGCGTTGATTGACTGGAACCACACCGCCGGGATCTCGAAATCACCTATCATGCGATTGGTGTAGTCGTTGGCAAACAGGTTGAACGAGGTTGGCTTCTGCTCAAACGCCGACCAGAAGAACGCGGCGGAGACCAGCAGAATGAAGCAGACCAGCAGTCGGGCGCGCTCTTTGCGGTTCAGGCCCGCGAAAATAAACAGGTAGATAAAGTAGAGCGCGACGGAAGCGGCAATGACGTACACCAGCACGCTGGCCACCGCTACCGGGTTAATGACAATCACCCCCTGCGCAATCAGGGTCACAATGATGATAACGCCCACGGCCAGCGCCAGCAGCCACGCGCCTACGCCGTTGCGTTTTACCACCGGGCTGTTCCAGGTGGAGTCCAGGCCCACTTCGCTGTCGTAGCGTTTCATCGCCGGAACGGCAAAGATGCGGAAGATGATCAGCGCTACCAGCATCCCGATGCCGCCGATACCAAAGCCCCAGTGCCAGCCGTGCGTTTTAATCAGCCAGCCGGAAATCAGCGGCGCAATAAACGAGCCCATATTGATGCCCATGTAGAACAGCGAAAAACCGCCGTCACGGCGCGCATCGCCTTTTTTATACAGGGTGCCGACCATGACCGAAATGCAGGTCTTGAACAGACCGGAGCCGAGCACGATGAACATCAGGCCGATAAAGAACAGGTTGTCGCCCATGATGGCGGAAAGCGCAATCGACAGGTGGCCCAGCGCGATCAGAATCGAACCGTACCAGACCGCTTTTTGCTGACCGAGCCAGTTATCCGCCAGCCAGCCGCCCGGCAGGGCCGCCAGGTACATGGTACCGGCGAAGATACCCACAATCGCCGAGGCGTTTTCACGCGCCAGCCCCATTCCACCGTCATAGACGGTCGCAGCCATAAACAGGATCAGCAGCGGGCGAATGCCGTAAAACGAAAAACGTTCCCACATCTCGGTGAAGAACAGCGCACCGAGCGGATACGGATGGCCGAAGAACGTTCGGCTTTCTTTTTGATTAACAGAGGATTGCATAATTCTCCCGAGAAGGTATGTGTCGTGCGTAAAAGCACCATCCTGTACGCCGGCCAGTGACGTAGCTGACCGATTTTTTACAGGCGGTGAAAAAATCGTTAACCATTTGATAACCAGGCGCCAGATTTGTCTAGTACCGGACCCAGGACTTTAAGATGAAAATTCGATGATTGTCTAGTTTCTTAGATTTATAGAGGGTTAAAAGCGAATAGTGATTGACATCACACAGGGAAGACTGGCGCTGTGAAAGGGCTAAAAAAACCCGCGACTGGCGCGGGCTTACGTGGAGTTAGCAATGCTTATTTGCTTTTTTTAATATGCTTAATCAAACGCTTACGCTTACGCATCTGGTTTGGCGTCAGGGTATTGCGTTTATTCGCAAACGGGTTTTCCCCTTCCTTGAACTGAATACGGATTGGCGTTCCCATCACGCCCAGTGATTTACGGAAGTAGTTCATCAGGTAGCGCTTGTAGGAGTCCGGCAGGTCTTTTACCTGGTTACCGTGGATCACTACGATTGGCGGGTTATAGCCCCCGGCGTGCGCATATTTCAGCTTCACGCGACGCCCGCGCACCAGCGGCGGCTGATGGTCTTCTGCCGCCATGTTCATGATGCGGGTCAGCATCGCGGTGCTCTGACTGCGGGTAGAGCTCTCGTACGC
>CAMKZP010000466.1 GCA_946477805.1 uncultured Enterobacter sp. | reverse complement strand
ACCACCAGAAACGCGGTGCCCTGGGAGGCGTTCAGCTCGCCCAGAAGCTGGAAAATACTGTCTGCGTTGCGCGCGTCGAGGTTACCGGTCGGTTCATCCGCCAGCACCAGACGCGGGTTGTTAACCAGCGCGCGGGCAATCGCCACGCGCTGACGCTCGCCGCCGGAAAGCTCAGACGGACGATGGTTCCCGCGATGACCGAGGCCAACGGCTTTCAGCATATCGCTGGCGCGGGCGTTGATTTCTGCCGGTTTCTTTTTACCGATAAGCAGCGGCATCGCTACGTTTTCCAGCGCCGTGAAGTCAGGCAGCAGGTGGTGGAACTGATAGATAAAGCCTAACTCGCGGTTACGCAGCTCCGCTTTGGCCGTAGAGGACATTTTGCTCATCGGCTGGCCGGAGAAAATAACGTCACCTTCGGTCGGCGTATCCAGCCCGCCCAGCAGGTGCAGCAGCGTGCTTTTACCGGAACCCGAGCTGCCGACAATGGCCATCGTCTCGCCTTCGCCCACGCTGAAACTGACATTGTGCAGCACGTCGGTCTGCACGGTGCCTTCCTGATAGCGTTTGGACAGGTTGTCGCACTGCAACAGGATCTTATTCATAACGTAAAGCCTCAGCGGGTTGAGTGGCGGCAGCGCGCCAGGAAGGATAAAGCGTGGAAAGCAGCGCAATGGCCATCGCGGCCAGCGCAATGCCGATCACCTGCAGCGGCTCAATGGCCACCGGCAGCGCCGCGCCGTCGAGCAGCGCGCCGATTATCGGCATCAGGTTGTTAAGCTGGCTGGCAAGCAGCGCTCCCAGCACGGCACCCAGCAGCGCGCCGATAATCCCGGCGCTGGCACCCTGAACCATAAACACGGCCATGATCTGGCGCGGCGTCAGCCCCTGGGTTTGCAGAATGGCGACTTCGCCCTGCTTTTCCATCACCATCAGGCCAAGCGAGGTAATAATGTTGAAGGCGGCAACCGCCACGATCAGGCTCAGCAGCAGCCCCATCATGTTCTTTTCCATGCGCACGGCCTGGAACAGCTCGCCCTTACGGTCGCGCCAGTCCTGCCATTTAGTGCCTTCCGGCAGCGCCTGCTGGCTGAGGGTGTCCACCTTCAGCGGCTGATCGAGCCATAAGCGCCAGCCGGTAATGTTCCCCGCCGGGTAGCGCATCAGGCGCGAGGCGTCCTGAATGTTCACCAGCATCTGGTAGCCGTCGACTTCACTGTTAGCGGCAAAGGTGCCAATCACGTTAAACAGACGCTGGCTCGGCAGGCGCCCCATCGGCGTAAACTGGCTGGCAGACGGCACCATCACCCGCAGCTGGTCGCCGCGGTTGACGCCAAGCTGCCCGGCAAGCTGCTCGCCGAGGATGACGTTGTACTGACCTGCTTCGAGGTCAGCCTGTTTTACGTTGACCAGGTACGGCGTCAGCGGGTCTTTTTGCGCCGGGTCGATACCCAGCATCACGCCGACCGCCACGCTGCGGGCGCTTTGCAGCACCACGTCACCGGTCGTTAACGGCGCAACGCGCGTGACACCCTGTAACTTCGCCGCGCTTTCCGGCAGCTGCTGCGGGTTCACGGAACCGCTGGTTGATGAGAGAACGGCCTGCGGCATCAGCCCCAGGATGTTGTTTTGCAGCTCGCGCTCGAAGCCGTTCATGACGGAAAGTACCGTCACCAGAGCCATCACGCCAAGCGTAATGCCAATCGTCGAAAGCCAGGAGACAAAGCGACCGAAGCGGTCCGCGGCGCGCCCACGCATGTAGCGTAAGCCTATGAAAAGTGCGACAGGTTGATACATGAAATCCGTCTGTTTGCTGATAGCAGACCCACGAGTATATAAGCGAATCCGTTAAGCGTAAATGACTGAAACCGTAAGCTTTGGTAATCATTTTTCCGAAAAATTCAGACAAATCAGGATGCTACTCTTCAATCCTTAACCAATCGGCCTCCACCTTTTCCGAAAATCTACCTGATACAGACTGTTACCCGTTACATCCCGCCCTCGTTTTAGAACAATTGCCCGTTCGTTTATGGCAAAACAGGTCTGAGCTACCGATGAAACAAAAAGCATTATGGATTAATCAGATAAAAGGGCTGTGCATCTGCCTGGTGGTGATTTACCACTCGGTTATCACCTTTTATCCCCATCTGAACGGGCTGCAGCACCCGCTGTCTGGCCTGCTCGCCAAATGCTGGGTCTATTTTAATCTCTATCTCGCGCCGTTCCGCATGCCGGTGTTCTTCTTTATTTCCGGCTATCTGATTCGACGCTACATCGATGAGGTGGACTGGCGCACCAGCCTCGACAAACGGATCTGGAGTATCGTCTGGGTTCTGGCGCTGTGGGGCGTTTTGCAATGGCAGGCGCTAAGCCACCTGAACGCCTGGCTCGCCCCCGAGCGCGAGCTGGCCACCTCGTCGAATGCGGCCTACGCCGACTCGCTCGCCGGTTTTTTACGCGGCATGCTCACCGCCAGCACCAGCCTGTGGTATCTGTACGCGCTGGTGGTCTATTTCACCCTGTGTAAACTGCTGAGCCGCTGGAAGCTGCCGATGCTGGGCCTGCTGGCGCTGGCGAGCATTGCCATTAACGTCCTGCCGCTGCCGTGGTGGGGCATGAACAGCGTCGTGCGCAATATGATCTACTACAGCATGGGCGCGTGGTACGGTGCGCAGCTGATGGCGTGGATGAAAGGGCTGGAGATGCGTCGCGTCTGGCTGGCGGCGGTCGCGTTCGGCGCCGTCTCCGTGGCGCTGTGGTTTGCAAACGTCCCGCTGCTGCTCTCCCTGCTGTCGATTGTGCTGATCATGAAGCTCTTCTACAGCCTTGAGCAACGCTATGCCGTTCACCCCGGCAATCTGCTGAACGTGGTTGGGTCGAATACCATTGCCATTTACACCACGCACCGCATTTTAATTGAGGCGTTCAGCCTGATCCTGATCGGTGAAATGAATGCCGGACGCTGGCCGGTCTGGGCCGAGCTAACGCTGATACTGGTCTATCCCTTTGTCAGCCTGCTGGTCTGCACGCTGGTGGGTCTGGGGGCGCGTAAGCTCTCTACCGCGCTGTTTGGCGATCTGTTCTTCTCTCCGCCCGCCCGCCTCTCGCCGGTTCCCGCCGCGCGCTAACCTCCTGCACGCCCCCGTTCCGGGGGCATATTTCCCCTGCGTGCGGTTACGGTTTGCTAATGCAAAACGATCGAGGATAATAAAGGCATTGCGTATCAGAGATATGCCCCAATACTGTGAGTATATCCATAAGAGACTCTGACATAGCCATGCCTGAACACTATCGTTATTCCCTGCCCGTCAAAGCGGGCGACCAGCGCCAGCTGGGTGAACTCACGGGGGCGGCCTGCGCCACGCTGGTGGCAGAAATCGCCGAGCGTCATCCCGGCCCGGTCATTCTGGTT
>CAMKZP010000465.1 GCA_946477805.1 uncultured Enterobacter sp. | reverse complement strand
GGCGCTGCGCAGGTTGCCTTCCGCGCTGTCGTTCAGCCAGATGCCCTGGCCCAGGTTCAGCGGCTTATCGTTAATGGCGCGCGTAACAAAGGCGGTATCAGCGGCACCGGCCTCTTTCAGACGCCCCGCGTTCAGGGCCTGCAGCGTAACGAGATCCGTGGCTACCACGTCCAGCGTCAGCGTGTCATTATCCAGCTTCAGCGCTTCGCTCTGTTTTTCACCCATCAGCAGCGCGCGCAGCTCTTCAGCCGTGGTGGCGGATTTCAGTTGTTCAGCCACGGCGTCATCACTCAGCACGTGCGTCAGCTGACGCAGCAGGCCTAAGTGCTCGTCGCTGCTGGCCGCAATGCCGATAGCCACGTAAGCCACCTGGCCGTCACCCCAGACCACGCCCTGCGGGAACTGGTAGACCTGCACGCCGGTTTTCAGCACCTGGTCGCGGGTGTCCGTCGTACCGTGCGGAATGGCGATGCCGTTGCCGAGGAAAGTTGAGGTCTGCTGCTCGCGCGCCAGCATGCCGTTGACGTAGCCGTCCGCCACGTTGCCTGCCTGCACAAGGGCGGCGGCAACCTGGCGAATAGCCTCTTCTTTATTCCCGGCCTGTGCGCCCGGGTGGATATCCTGAACAGATAACTGGAACATGGTTCTCCTCTCCTGCTGAAAGTGAATCGTTTCAGCCTTAATGAGAAAAAATGCGCTAACCTGCTCCGTTAGTTAAAACAAGATAGCGCTGAAACGTTTCAAGAAGTCTTGCGCTTTCTGCAAGGTGTTGCAAGGAAAGTTACATTTCTCATTGCAGAATTTAGATGTGCAGCACATTTCTCTTTTGTTCAGCTGAATCTTGCTGACGTTCAGCAAAGCAGTTTCAGCTAAGGTCAGCCCCAGCGAAAGTGAAATGCTATTTTGATTATTCGTGTTGAAATTGACCGCACCCACTGTTTATTTAATGACTCACGTCGTACACTCCGCGTCTCTCTGAATCTCTGATTGTGAAACATGCATAACACCCCCGCCGCCGCCTCGCCAAAACCCTTTGATTTCACATCATCGGCGTTTTTGATTGTTGCCTTCCTTACCGGGATCGCCGGTGCGTTGCAGACCCCTACGCTCAGTCTGTTTCTGACTAATGAAGTCCACGCCCGTCCGGCCATGGTGGGCTTTTTCTTCACCGGCAGCGCCATTATCGGCATCCTGGTCAGCCAGTTTCTGGCCGGCCGTTCGGACAAAAAAGGCGACCGAAAAAGCCTGATTGTGTTTTGTTGCCTGCTGGGCGTGTTCGCCTGCATCCTGTTTGCCTGGAACCGTAATTACTTCGTTCTGCTGTTTGTTGGCGTGTTTCTGAGCAGCTTTGGCTCCACGGCGAACCCACAGATGTTCGCCCTTGCCCGCGAGCATGCCGACCGCACCGGGCGTGAAGCGGTCATGTTCAGCTCTATTCTTCGCGCTCAGGTTTCACTGGCGTGGGTCATCGGCCCGCCGCTGGCCTACGCGCTGGCGATGGGGTTTGGCTTTACGGTGATGTACCTGAGTGCAGCCGTCGCCTTCGTGGTGTGCGGCACAATGGTGTGGTTCTTTCTGCCGTCGATGCGCAAAGAGCCGAAGCTGGCGACGGGGGTGCTGGAAGCGCCGCGCCGAAACCGCCGTGACGCGCTGCTGCTTTTTATCGTCTGCACGCTGATGTGGGGCACCAACAGCCTCTACATCATTAACATGCCGCTGTTTATCATTGACGAACTGCACCTGCCGGAGAAGCTGGCGGGCATTATGATGGGCACCGCTGCGGGGCTGGAAATCCCCACCATGCTGATTGCGGGCTATTACGCAAAGCGCTTCGGCAAACGCTTTTTAATGCGCATCGCGGCGGTTGCCGGGCTGCTGTTCTATGCCGGTATGCTGACGGTACACACGCCTGCTCTGCTGCTGGCTTTACAGCTGCTGAACGCGATTTATATCGGCATCCTGGCCGGGATTGGCATGCTCTATTTCCAGGATCTGATGCCGGGGCAGGCAGGAGCAGCAACTACCCTTTATACGAACACCACCCGCGTGGGCTGGATTATTGCAGGCTCTCTGGCCGGCGTGGTTGCGGAGATCTGGAACTATCACACGGTGTTCTGGATCGCGCTGGGGATGTGCGTTCTGACAATAAGCTGCCTGACGCGGATCAAAGACGTTTAAGGGGCGGTCAGCATCTCCAGCTCAAGAAGATAGGTCATCGCCTGCGCGCGCGAGCTGCCGCACATATCGGCCGCGGGCTGAAGCCCGGAGCACACCTTCGGGCGCAGCGGCGAACCAAAAATCATGCACAGGTTCGCGTCAGAGAGCTGAACGCAGCGGGTATTGGCAGGCTTTCCCTCCGGCATTCCTGGAATGGGGCTGGAAATGGACGGTGCGGTACAGCACGCGCCACAGTCTGGACGACAATCCATAAACGCTCTCTTCGATGACAAACGCCCGCGCAGTCGGGCATCGCGCGCACAGTAACACCTTTTGCGTAGTGATAGCAAAAGCCACGAATTCCGCTTGCCTGAAAGGCCGCGCGCGAGTAATTTGGCGCGATATTTTTTACCTTATGTAGACAGGATTAATGCAATGCCAAGAGCGAACGAAATCAAGAAAGGTATGGTGCTGAATTACAACGGCAAACTGCTGATTGTGAAAGACATCGACATCCAGGCACCGAGCGCCCGTGGTGCAGCAACGCTGTACAAAATGCGTTTCGCCGACGTGCGTACCGGCCTGAAAGTTGAAGAACGTTTCAAAGGTGACGATATCGTCGATACCGTGACCCTGACCCGCCGCTATGTTGATTTCTCTTATATTGACGGCAACGAATACGTGTTCATGGATAAAGAAGATTACACGCCGTACATCTTCACCAAGGATCAGATTGAAGAAGAGCTGCTGTTCATTCCTGAAGGCGGCATGCCGGATATGCAGGTGCTGACCTGGGACGGCGTGCTGCTGGCGCTGGAGCTGCCGCAGACCGTAGATCTGGAAATTGTGGATACGGCGCCGGGCATTAAAGGTGCGTCTGCGAGCGCGCGCAACAAACCTGCGACCCTGACCACCGGTCTGGTTGTGCAGGTGCCTGAATACCTGTCTGCTGGCGAGAAGATCCGCATTCATATCGAAGAAAAACGCTATATGGGTCGCGCTGACTGACCGCAGATTATGCTTGTCGCCGGGTGGCGGCTTCGCCACACCCGGCCTACAAAAATACAAAAACCGGCCTCAGAGCCGGTTTTTCGTTGGCCCGGCAAGCGTAGCGCCACCGGGCAACCAGCTTTACAGCAGCTCAGGATACTTCGTCATCTTCAGCGCCAGCTCAACGCCGCGCACTTCCGCCATCCCTTTCAGACGGCCAATCGCCGAATAGCCCGGGTTGGTTTTCTTGCGCAGATCGTCCAGCATCT
>CAMKZP010000464.1 GCA_946477805.1 uncultured Enterobacter sp. | reverse complement strand
GAAACAAATCAAACTGCATGTATCCTCCGAAACCATCACTAAACCTGACCGGTATTACTCGTCAGGATCGCCATTCCTTTTTTTAAGCCTGGCCGCCAGCCAGGGCGCGGTGAGGCTGTGCTTACTGCGGCTGGCCTCTTCCGGCGTGCCGGCCGCAATAATACGTCCGCCGTTTTCACCCGAGCCGGGACCGAGATCGAGAACCCAGTCGGCTTCTGCGGCAATGCGCATATCGTGCTCCGCCATGACCACCGTATCGCCGCGCTGAACCAGCCTGTCGAGAACCCGCATCAGCTTGTCCATATCCGCCGGATGCAGCCCCGTGGAGGGTTCGTCCAGCAGATAAAGCGTTTTACCCCGTTGTACGCGCTGCAGCTCCCAGGCGAGCTTAATGCGCTGGCATTCCCCACCGGACAGTTCGGTGGCGGGCTGACCCAGCTTCAGGTAGCCGAGACCAAGCGAGGCAAGCGCGGCCAGGGAGCGCTGGATGGTGTCATTATTTCTGAACACCTCAACGGCTTCGTCGACGGTGAGATCCAGCACGTCCGCTATCGTTCTGTTATGCCAGCGGACCTCAAGGGTTTCATCATTGTAGCGCCGTCCGCCGCAGGCAGAGCAGGGCGCGCTTGCCTGAGGCATAAACATCAGTTCGATAGTGATCTGTCCCTGTCCTTCACAGGCGGGGCAGCGGCCGGCGGGCAGGTTGAAGGAAAAGCGGCTGGCGTCAAAACCCCGCTTTTTCGCCTCGTCGGTATCGGCAAAGAGCTTGCGCACGGTATCAAAGAAGCCGGTATAGGTCGCCAGGTTAGAGCGCGGCGTGCGCCCGATGGGTTTCTGGTCGATGCGCACCAGACGTTTCAGGGAGGGCCCGCCTGCCGTGATCTTACCTTGTACCTCCGGCACCAGGCTGTCCTCCTCTGACTCCTCATTCTCCGGGGTTTTGTCTAGTCGCTGAAGCAACGCCGGGAGCACCCGGGCCAGAAGCGTAGACTTGCCCGAGCCGGATACGCCGGTGATGGCGGTCATCCGTTCAAGAGGGATGCGGACATCCAGCCCGTGAATGTTATTGCAGGAGATTTGCTCAAGCTCGAGCCAGCGCTCGGGAAGTCGACGCCGGCGCAGACCCGGACGGTGTTTGTCGAAGAGGTAGCCTGCGGTAGGCGAGCGGGAAATTTGTGCCAGCCCGGATGGCGCGCCGTTATAAACGATCTCACCGCCCATGCGCCCTGGGCCAGGCCCCACCTCCGTGAGCCAGTCGGCTTCGGCGATAACGTCCAGATTATGTTCGACAATAACCAGCGAGTTGCCGGCCTCCAGAAGCAGACGCAGGGACTGGAGGAGGGCGCGAACATCTTCCGGATGCAGGCCGGCCGCGGGCTCGTCGAGCACGTATATCACGCCAAACATACGGGAGATAAGCTGCGTGGCCAGTCGGATACGCTGCAGCTCGCCGGACGAGAGCATGGTAGTCCGGCGACCGAGAGAGAGGTGGCCGAGGCCCAGCCTTTCGAGCTGGTCGAGTCGGCCGCAGATATCGGTCGTCATCCTGATGACGGCCTCCCGCAGCGCGGCTTCGCCAGGCATATTCAGTGAACGACCTTCGGCAAAGGGTAACAGCAATGCCTTCAACTGCGTTATCGTCAGTTCACCCATTTCAGCAATATCGTGACCCGCAAAGGTGTAAGCCAGGGCATTTCTGTTGAGCCGCTTGCCGTGGCATCCGTTGCACGGCGCCACGGTAATGAAGCGGGAGAGGCGTTTTTTCACTGAGTCCTTACCGCCCGAATAGCTCTGCAGAAGATATTTTCTGGCACTGGTATAGGTACCGGTATAGGCGGGCTCGGTGCCTGCTGCGATCGCCTCCCGGCGCTGCTCCGCATTCAGCCCCATAAAAATCGGCACTGACGGCTGTTCGTCGGTGAAGAGGATCCATTCCCGATCTTTTTCAGCCAGCGTATCCCACGGGGCATCGATGTCGTAGCCCAGCGAATCAAGAATTGAGCGCAGGTTTTTTGCCTGCCAGCCGTTGGGCCAGGAGGCTATCGCCCCTTCGCGGATGCTAAGCGACCCGTCAGGGACAAGCGCGTCGGCCTTAACTTCATGCACCATGCCCATGCCCTGACAGGCAGGGCAGGCGCCCTGCGGGTTATTGGGCGAGAAGGCCTCTGCCGGCAGGAACGGGATGTCGGCGGGATGGATGCCGGCGCGGGAAAACAGCAGCCTGAGGGTGACGGAGATCCGCGTCAGGCTGCCGACCGTTGAACGTTCCTGCGCGCCGGACCGGCTCTGCTGCAGGGCCACGGCAGGCGGCAACCCGTCTATGCCGTCCACGTCCGGTGCCGAAGCCTGCTCAATCAGGCGCCGCGCGTGCGGCGCGACGGATTCCATAAACCGCCGCTGCGCCTCGGCGTAGAGTGTATCAAACGCCAGGGAGGATTTACCCGAGCCGGATATACCGGTAAAAACCACCATGGCATCACGGGGAAAGGTGAAGGAAACGTCCCTGAGGTTATGCGTCCTGGCTCCGTGTACAGTGACGCCGGTACGGATATCCTCAGGCTGTGCATTTATGCTTTGTGATGGTTTTTCTGATGACATTGGTTCCCCTGATAATGCGTCAGTCTGTCGAAATTATTGGTTTCGCCTTTCACGTAAGAGCTCCGCTCTGACTGAAAAGGCTCGGACAGACGGCATGAGAAAAGAACTTCAAGGTTAGTCCCGGGACGCGTATTGGACAATTGCCGGTTTCGGTAATTCAGTCGTGACGAAATGGAATGCCAGTACGGGGTAAGATGGCAGAACTACTACACCTATTTACAGGAGAAGATGATGAACCTGGTAGACGGTATTGAGGCATTCGTGAAAATTGCTGACCTGGGCAGCTTCGCGGCCGCGGCGCGCGAGCTGAATATTTCCCCCTCAGCCGTAAGTAAGCTGGTCAGCAAAACAGAAGAAGAGCTGGGTACGCGCCTGCTTAACCGCAACACGCGCGGTTTAAGCCTGACGCAGGAAGGCGAAATGTTTCTTGAGCGAAGCCGGGTAATACTTGATGAGCTGACGGCAGCGAAGGAGGAGCTTTCGTCTGTCTCAGGCGAGCCCAGAGGCAAGCTGCGCGTGAGCATGCCCTATATACCGTCCTTCTTCCTGCCGGTGATTAGCCGCTTTATGGAGCATTATCCGGCAGTAACGCTTGAGGTAGATCTCAGCGACAGGCTGGTTGATGTGGTGGAAGAGGGATTTGATGCGGTGATACGCGTCGGCCAACTGTCAGACTCCCGACTAACGGCCCGTTCGCTCGGTAACTGTGCTATGAATCTGGTGGCATCGCCGGACTACCTCAGGCGATACGGCGTTCCTGCCAGCGTGGAGGATCTCAGTTCCCATATCTGCTGTCTCTTATACACATCTGACGCTGCCGACGACTAGTCGAG
>CAMKZP010000463.1 GCA_946477805.1 uncultured Enterobacter sp. | reverse complement strand
CTGCCTGTCACGCAGGGGGTCGCGGGTTCGAGTCCCGTCCGTTCCGCCACTTATTAAGACATTAAGCCTGCCTTCTGGGCAGGCTTAATGGCAAAAAGATTTAGGGGCGTAGCTCAGTTGGTAGAGCACCGGTCTCCAAAACCGGGTGTCGCGAGTTCGAGTCTCTCCGCCCCTGCCATATATAATCCTTTGCTTCGGCAAAGGATTTTTTTTACCTGAAAATCGGTAAAGCTTCCTCTGCAAAATACGTTGCCTGCATCCCTGCAGGCTTACGCTTTAATCCATAATGTTTACTTTTAACAGATCTTTTATCTGCGATTGCTTGTCACTGTTTTGCAGCCAAATCGCATACAGCGGCCTTGATAGGGTTGTGGAATCACTCACGGTGTGTAACCCCGCTTTATTATCCGCCCAGCGAGTCGGTAACCAGGTACAACCTTTCAGTAAAGCAAGCTGCTGGCAGGCGATCTCCGCAGAACTTGTCGTCAGTTGAGGAACATCATCGCTGGCGATCAATCCTGCCTCATGCTGCTGGAAATCCGGCCCCCATTCCAGGCGAAGATAGTTGAGGTCAGCCTTCATAAGTGAAGGCCCGGAGGCATACAGTGCAAGACCAAAATGCCCTACAATCTGGCTGCTAAATTCATCCATTTTGGGGGCTTCTGTCGTGATCAGGAGGTCCAGCTGACGCTCGTGGAGTTGCTTTACTAAAGACTGACGTTGCGCAATTCTCGCCTCAAACTGCAGATGATTATGCGAACGATATAGCCGAGTTAGCCACTGACTAAGCATGCATTCCCACAGCGATGCGCTGGCTCCTATGGAAAATTCATTGTGCCTGGAGGTGTGCGCAACCTCTTTGCGTGCGGCCTGCCAGGTGCTCATCAATGTCTCTGCATACGGGAGAAGTTTTTCACCGGCTGGCGTAAGGCGAATATTATTGCGATGGCGGGTAAAGAGATTCACACCCAGTTGATTTTCCAGCTGTCGAATACGAAAACTGACGGCTGACTGCGTCAGGTAGAGGGCTTCAGCTGCTCGCCCAAAGTGACGCGTTCTGCTCACTTCAAGGAAAGTTTTTAGCAATTCCGTATCCACATCTTTCTCCGCAAAATTATTTGTCGTTATGATTTAAATGTTTTGTTTTACACTCTGTCAAGCGTAACTAATACTCCGCGCCATAAATAGCTCGGCCAAAGAATTAGGAGCGTGTAGGATGGCGGAAAGCTTTACGACGACTAATCGTTTTTTCGACAATAAACATTATCCGCGCGGGTTCTCTCGTCACGGCGATTTCACCATCAAAGAAGCTCAGCTGCTTGAGCGCCATGGTTATGCCTTTAACGAGTTGGATCTGGGCAAACGTGAACCTTCAACCGAAGACGAAAGGCAGTTCGTCTCTGTTTGCCGTGGTGAGCGTGAGCCGGAGTCTGAAGCAGAACGTGTATGGATTAAGTATATGGCTCGCATTAAGCGTCCAAAGCGCTTCCATACGCTGTCTGGCGGTAAGCCGCAGATGGAAGGTGCAGAAGACTACACCGAGTCTGACGACTAAGATGCTGAGAAGGGGCTACGGCCCCTTTTTCTATGCCAGCAGTTTTTGCAGATGCAGAAGTAAACGGTCGATAGCGCGATAGCTCAACGCTTCCTGCAGATGTTTTCTCTCAATATCAGTACAGCCCTCCATATCAGCAAGGGTTCTGGATACTTTCAACAGGCGTTGCCATGCGCGTATGGAAAGACCAAACCGCGTCAACGTCTCCTCCAGCCACACCGCATCCTCCATGTTAAGAGAACAGAACTGGCGTATCCCCGCGTTATCCAGCCGCGCATTCAGTCGGTTTTGACGAGCATACTGCCGCGCCTGTGCAGCCATCACACGTTCACGAACGTTAGCCGAACATTCGCCTTTATAACCCGCCTGCCTGAGCAGCCCAGGCGGCGGCAAAGGAATTTCCAGGGATAAATCGAAACGGTCGAGGAACGGGCCTGAGAGCTTCCCCAGATAGCGCAGCGTCTGCTCTGGCGTGCAGCGGTTATGATTGCCCTGATAATGGCCTGAAGGGCTGGGGTTCATCGCTGCGACGAGCTGAAACTGGGCGGGATAGCTAATTTTGGCTCGCGTGCGTGAGATGTGTATCTCACCGGATTCAATGGGCTCCCGCAGCGCGTCGAGCACGCGACGCTCAAACTCTGGCAGTTCATCGAGAAACAGGATCCCGTTATGAGCCAGCGAGATCTCACCCGGGCCGGGAATGGCTCCTCCGCCTACCATCGCAGTGAGTGAAGCACTGTGGTGCGGGGAGCGAAAAGGACGACGCCGCCACTGTTTTTGCAGGGATGCAGAGCTGATAAGACTGTAGATAGATGCGCTTTCCAGTGCTTCGTGGTTATTGAGCGGTGGAAGCAAACCGCTCAGCCTGCTCGCCAGCATGGTTTTACCCGTGCCGGGTGGGCCAATCAGCAAAAGATTGTGGCCACCTGCGGCTGTAACCTCTAACGCGCGTTTCCCTTGCTCCTGCCCCATAATCTCGCTGAGGTCCTCCGTTGCATCAGGCAACGCTAAGTCGCTTTCCTCCGGTTCGGACAGCTCATGTCGGCCTTCCAGATATGCGCACACCTCTTGTAAATGCCCCGCGATGAGGCACCCCTTCTCCGCGATAAGGCTCACTTCTGACGCGTTTTCATTGGCGACAATGATCTGCCGCCCTGCGCGAATCGCTTCCAGCGCGCCGGAGATTGCACCGGGAACGCCTCTGAGCGAGCCCGTAAGCGCAAGCTCCCCAATGAACTCATACGAGCCTAGCCTGGACGTATTAAGCTGCTCAGAGGCCGCGAGAAGCGCTATAGCGATAGGTAAATCATATCGTCCCCCCTCTTTCGGGAGATCGGCAGGCGCAAGGTTGATGGTGATCTTTTTCGCCGGGAAGGTATAACCGCTATTTATAATTGCACTGCGAACCCGATCCCTGGCCTCTTTAACCGTTGTTTCAGGTAACCCGACCAGCGTGAGCCCCGGCAGCCCATTACTCAAATGAACCTCCACGGAAATAAGCGGAGCCTTTACCCCAAGGGCCGCTCTCGTAAAGACAACTGACAGTGACATAAGCTCGTCCTCCTGTCGTGACTATGCCCGGATCAATTTTGCCTGTTGAGTATGATTTCGTTTATTTACGGCACTCGTTCATGCTTTTTAAACGCATTTTCAAAAGGTTTCATTTCGGCGGAACCCGTGTCGCAAAATGCCATAAATCTACGTTTTGACGTGCGAGACTCTGCAGAAAAAAATGAAAAATCTTCATTTTCTTTTTTTGTCATATAAAACAATGATTTTTAGAAATATGATTCGCTGGCTAATCAAGTCAGCCATAAATAAATCTTGTGTTTGGTTTAAAAACCTGTCTCTTATACACATCTGACGCTGCCGACGACTAGTC
>CAMKZP010000462.1 GCA_946477805.1 uncultured Enterobacter sp. | reverse complement strand
TTCCTGCACTTTCCGCTGCTGATCATAGCCGTCTACGCCTTCAATACGGAAGACGCCGCCTTTAGCTTCCCGCCGCAGGGGCTGACGCTGAAGTGGTTTAGCGTGGCCGCAGGGCGCGGCGATATCCTTGAATCAGTGACGTTGTCACTTAAAATCGCCGCGCTCTCAACCGCCATTGCGCTGGTGCTGGGCACCCTGGCCGCCGCGGCGCTGTGGCGCAGCGCGTTCTTTGGCAAAAACGCCGTTTCCCTGCTGCTTCTGCTGCCGATCGCGCTGCCCGGCATCATCACCGGCCTGGCGCTGCTGACGGCGTTCAGGGCGGTCGGTCTGGAACCGGGATTTTTCACCATCGTCGTTGGGCACGCCACCTTTTGCGTGGTGGTGGTGTTTAACAACGTGATTGCCCGGTTCAGACGCACCCCCTGGAGCCTGGTTGAGGCGTCGATGGATTTAGGCGCGAACGGCTGGCAAACCTTTCGCTACGTGGTGCTGCCCAACCTGGGTTCCGCGCTGCTGGCGGGGGGCATGCTGGCGTTCGCCCTGTCGTTTGACGAGATCATCGTGACGACATTTACAGCGGGACACGAGCGTACGTTACCGCTGTGGCTGCTCAACCAGCTCGGCCGTCCGCGAGACGTGCCGGTGACCAACGTGGTCGCACTGCTGGTCATGCTGCTTACAACCCTCCCCATTCTGGGAGCCTGGTGGCTTACCCGCGACGGCGAAGAACTCGCTGGCAGCGGAAAATAACGTCGATTTCAAGGGGCAACGCTATGCAAAATCTACTGCTGATAAATGGTGAACTGGTTGCCGGCGAGGGCGAAAAACAGCCGGTCTATAATCCCGCCACCGGAGAGGTGCTGCTGGAGATCGCCGAAGCCTCCGCAGCCCAGGTGGACGCCGCCGTGCGGGCAGCCGACCGCGCGTTTGACTCCTGGGGCCAGACGACGCCAAAAGCCCGCGCTGAATGCCTGCTGAAGCTGGCCGACGTCATTGAGGCACATGCGGAAGAGTTTGCGCGCCTGGAGTCCCTCAACTGCGGCAAGCCGCTGCACTGTGCGCTGGGGGATGAAATTCCCGCCGTGGTTGACGTCTTCCGCTTCTTTGCTGGCGCGGCGCGCTGCCTGAACGGGCTTGCCGCCGGAGAGTACCTTGAGGGGCACACGTCGATGATCCGCCGCGACCCGGTGGGCGTTGTGGCCTCCATCGCGCCGTGGAACTACCCGCTGATGATGGCGGCCTGGAAGCTGGCGCCAGCGCTGGCCGCAGGAAACTGCGTGGTGATCAAACCGTCGGAGATCACCCCGCTGACAGCTCTGAAGCTCGCAGAGCTGGCAAAAGCGATCTTCCCGGCAGGCGTGCTGAACGTTCTGTTTGGGCGCGGCAAAACCGTGGGCGACCCGCTCACCGGGCATGAGAAGGTGCGCATGGTTTCGCTTACCGGCTCGATTGCCACCGGAGAACATATTCTCGGGCATACGGCCTCCTCGATAAAGCGCACGCACATGGAGCTGGGCGGCAAAGCCCCGGTTATCGTCTTTGACGATGCCGATCTGGATGCGGTGGTGGAAGGGGTGCGCACCTTCGGCTTCTACAACGCGGGGCAGGATTGCACGGCGGCCTGCCGCATCTATGCCCAGAAAGGAATTTATGCCGCGCTGGTCGAAAAACTGGGGGCCGCCGTCGCCAGCCTGAAGATGGGCCCGCCGGAAGACGAGTCGACCGAGCTGGGGCCGCTGAGCTCGGCAGCCCACCTGGAACGCGTCTGCCGGGCGGTTGATGATGCCAAAGCGCTGGGCCATATCAGCGTCGTGACCGGAGGGAGTAAGAGAGAAGAGGCCGGGTATTATTTCCAGCCAACCCTGCTGGCCGGAGCGAAGCAGGACGACGCGATTGTTCAGCGCGAAGTGTTTGGCCCGGTCGTCAGCGTGACGTCGTTCGACGATGAAGCGCAGGTGCTGGCTTGGGCCAACGATTCCCAATACGGGCTTGCGTCGTCCGTCTGGACAACTGACGTGGGGCGCGCGCACCGCCTCAGCGCGCGGCTGCAGTACGGCTGCACATGGGTAAACACCCATTTCATGCTGGTCAGCGAAATGCCGCACGGCGGGATGAAGCTGTCGGGCTACGGGAAGGATATGTCGGTGTACGGGCTGGAGGATTACACCGTTGTGCGCCACGTGATGATAAAACACTAAAACCTGATGCCCGGCAGCCTGCGCTGCCGGGCTTGTCGTCCTACCAGCCGCATACTTCGTGTTCGTTTTCCGTATCATAAGCCCGGACGGTATTCACCAGGTCTTTGACCACGTCAGCCGCGACGTCGGGGATTAACAGCTCCATTGGGGCTTCAGTTTCATAGTCTACCGACACGCCGTTGCTGTTATTCGTAACGGTGACGGTGTAGGTTGCCTTACCCATGGTTTACTCCTTATGCGTATTCACCACTTTACCCATGCCCGCACCGGTCAGCGTGACCTCAGGATCGGCGAAAAAGTCGATATTAAAGTAGGTATCGTCGGTTAACAGCTCTATGCGGTGCCACTTCTGCGGGGGGGAAATACCAAAAGAACCGGCCTCAATCACCAGCTCGAGATCCGGCTGTGTGGCCTCGCCGTCGGCAAAACCGAAATAGCGCACCGCGCCCTGCATCACGGACAGGCGCCCATAGACCCCGGCTTTGGTATTGTGATGGGTGAAGAGTGCCTGCGGCGCCGTTTCTTTAGTCCAGAACGGAGTGGAGCGGGTATGAACAAAATTCTCAGGAATACGAAGCATAATGGTTTCCTTCTCAGCGTCAGGCACTTAAAGAGACTTCAACACGTCGGGTTCGACAAAAAAGTCGATATTAAACAGGGTGTCATCGGTCATGACTTCAATGTGATGCCATCTTTCCGGCGGAAAAACGCCGAAATGTCCCGCCTTAATGATGAGCTCGCTGTCAGGTTCTGGCGTGAACCGATCGGCATAGCCTAAATAACGTACCGCGCCCTGCGAAACCGACAGGCGAGGATAAACGCCAGGGCGGGTGCCCGTGTCGAGGTGACGCTGAAAAATCCCTGCCGGGGCCGTCTCTTTGTTCCAGAAAGGTGTGGAACGGGTGTGAATACAACTCTGCGGAATGCGTAGCATGTGTCCTCCCTTAAAAGCCTGTCCCTATTACACTGCTTTCTGTGGGTAACAATTTGTCAAAAAGTGCATTTATAATGCACGTTATCACAAAAGGTCACCAGGCTTGCCCCTCGATTGTTACAAGCGCTACTCAGTTGTTATTATCCATAATATTTAAGTGGTTATAGTGTAACGAAAAAACTTGATCTGTATCAACGTATGACGCATATTGCGTGCGGTTATTTTTACGGCAAGGGTAGACGGGTAAACAGAATGACGTTGTATCAGAAGATGTTGGTTTTTTACGCAATCATGGCGTCCATCTGCGCAC
>CAMKZP010000461.1 GCA_946477805.1 uncultured Enterobacter sp. | reverse complement strand
AAAAGTGGGCGGGCGCGCGGCTGGTGAATCGCTCCACGCGCAGGCTGACCCTGACGGCGGCCGGGGAAAAAGTGTTGCTGAAAACGCGCACGCTTTCGCAGATCTCGCAGGAAATTGAAGATCAGTCGGCGAAGGATCTGCCCTCCGGCACGCTGCGCGTCGCCTGCGCGCACTTTACCGCCATGCAGCTGATTGCGCCGGTGCTGCCGGATCTGCTGACGCGCTATGACCAGCTGCGAATAGAGCTGGATGTTAACAACCATCCGGTGAGCCTGGTGGGGGAGCGCATCGACGTGGCGATCCGCATTACGGATAGCCCCGAGCCGGGGATGATTGCCCGCAGGCTGGGAGAGTGCCGTTCCGTGCTCTGCGCGTCGCCGGAGTATCTCGCGATGCACGGAACGCCTCAGCGCCTGGCAGATCTGGCCCACCACAACTGCCTGCATTACAGCTTTTTTGCCGGGCAGTCGTGGAATTTTTTGACGGCAGAAGGTGAGGCCGTTGCAACGGCGGTGAAGGGGAACCTGAGCGCCAGCATTTCGTCCCTGCTGATGGACGCCGCGATTAACCACTGCGGCATTGCCATGCTGCCGGAGCGCGAGGCACGGGAGGCGTTAGCGCAGGGCCGCCTGGTGACGGTGCTCAACGCGCTGACGCCAAAACCGATCGGTATTTATGGTATCTATCAGTCGCGGGATTACCCGCCCGCCGCCCAGCGCGTGTTCCTGGATGCGCTGGCTGATTCCCTGAGCTGGCGTTAAGACTCGTCTGTGTTCCCTGCAAAATACGCTTAGCGTCCTATACTTAACCCTTTGTAAGCCAAAAGGAGAGCAAGAATGACAATTCATAAGCACGGTTCGGCACACTGGTCTGGCGATATCAAGCGCGGTAAAGGGACGGTCTCTACAGAGAGCGGCGTTCTTAATCAACAACCTTACGGCTTTAACACCCGCTTTGAGGGCGAAAAAGGCACCAACCCGGAAGAGCTGATCGGCGCGGCGCACGCGGCCTGCTTCTCAATGGCGCTGTCGCTGATGCTGGGCGAGTCGGGCTATACGGCTGATTCGATTGACACCACGGCGGACGTTTCTCTGGATAAAACCGACAGCGGGTTTGCCATCAGCAAGGTCGCGCTGCAGAGCAAGGTCACGGTGCCCGGCATCGATCCTCAGCAGTTCGACGGCATTATCCAGAAGGCAAAAGCAGGCTGCCCGGTTTCGCAGCTTCTGAAAGCTGAAATCACCCTGGATTATAAGCTGAACTAACACCTGAGCCGGGCCAACGCCCGGCTATCCCCTGAGAGCCGCAGGAAACACCTCCGCCAGCCAGGCAATAAACACCCTCAGTCGATGCGTCAGATGCCTGTTCTGCGGGTAAACGACGTGAAAAGGATACGCCTTCGGACGCCAGTCGCGGAGGATCTCAGTCAAGGTTCCCGCCTGCAGGTGGGACCGGGCGGCATAGCCAAACGTCTGCACAATCCCCAGGCCTGCAGCCGCCGCTGCGAGATGGGCATTACTTTCATTAATTCCAAGAAAGTGGGGGACGGCTATCTCAAGCGCCTCGCCATTCTCCCTGAAGCGAAACGGAAAGGCCCGCCCCGTCACCGGGGAAAGATAGCTTACCAGCTTATGACCGTTACGCAGCTCCTGCGGATAGGCCGGAACGCCGTGGTTTTTGAGGTACGCGGGCGCGGCGCAGGTGATAAGTTCGGCATCGCCAATGTGCCGGGCAATGAGGGTTGAATCCTCCAGCGGGCCACCGCGGATCACGCAGTCAACGTTGCCGCCGATTAAATCGACGGGACGGTCGGCCACGCCGAGGTCGATGCGGATGTCCGGGTTACGCTGCATAAAGTCCGGCAGAAGGGGGATCAGGACGTCCCGGGCCGTTGAGCCGCCAACGTCAATGCGCAAATGGCCTTTAGGCGTGCAGCACGACGCGCGAAAGGAGGTGTCGATATCCTCGATATCAATCAGCACCCGCAGGGCTTTTTCGTAATAATCCTCTCCCTCCGGCGTGGTGACGACGCGGCGCGTGGTGCGGTGCAATAGCCGCGTTTCCAGATGGGCTTCAAGGGATTTCACCAGCTTGCTCAGGGTGGCAATCGGCATGTTCAGGGAGTCCGCCGCCCGGGTAAAACTGCCTGATTCCACCACGCGCGCGAAGGCCCGCATCGCCATGAGTTGATCCACGCGTATCCCCTTTTATTATTTCTCTGTGTGAATAGTCATTTTCATTTTTGCCCGTTTTTCACTAATCCCGCAAGCGCTAAAGTCTGTTCAAGCCAAACAAACCCCACTACAGAAGGTAAATAAGATGAACACAACGCTTACAGGAAAAATTGCACTGGTTACGGGCGGCAGCACCGGTATTGGTCTTGCCACGGCGCAGGAGCTGGCGGCCCAGGGCGCGAAGGTATACATCACCGGCCGTCGTCAGGCCGAGCTTGACGCCGCGGTGGCGGAAATTGACGCCTCGGCGGTGGGCATTCGCGCCGATGCGTCTAAGCTTGCCGATCTCGATGAGGTTTACGCCCGGATAGCCAAAGACGAAGGGCGACTGGACATTTTGTTTGCCAACGCGGGCGGCGGTGACATGCTGCCGCTGGGCGCAATCACCGAAGAGCAGTTTGACCGTATCTTCGCCACTAACGTGCGCGGCGTGCTGTTCACGGTTCAAAAAGCGCTGCCGCTGCTGTCGGCCGGCTCCTCGATTATCCTGACCGGTTCAACGGTTTCGGTTAAAGGGACGGCAAACTTCAGCGTATACAGCGCCAGTAAAGCCGCGGTGCGCAACTTCGCCCGCTCCTGGGCGCTGGATCTGCAGGGCCGCGGGATCCGCGTCAACGTGGTGAGCCCTGGCCCGATCAAAACCCCGGGGCTGGGTGACCTGGTGCCGGAAGAACAGCGCCAGGGGCTGTACGATGCGCTGGCCGCTCAGGTTCCGCTGGGGCGTTTAGGCGCGCCGGGCGAAGTGGGTAAAGCGGTGGCGTTCCTCGCCTCGGATGCCGCCAGCTTTATCAATGCCGTCGAGCTGTTTGTTGACGGTGGGATGGCGCAAATTTAAGGCTGATAGCGCGCCAGGGGATCGCCATTTTTGTTAAGCTGTAAGCACTGTTAATTTGAAAGGGATCTCGCATGGCGAACTGGCCCTGGCGCATCAGCGTGCGCGTCATCGTTCTGGCTAAGAAAATTGCCCTGGTGTTGGGGATTATTTTGTTCGTGCTGCTTGCGGTGCGGGCGTATCTCTCCCAGCAGGGGCCCGAACTGCATCTCTGGCACACCTGGCGCGCGAACGAGCTGAGCGTGCAGGAGATGGATCGCGCGAGCTTTGCGCAATACGTCGCCCGCGAGAACGCCATCTTTACCGATATGGACGCGGCGGTAACGGCAAAGACGAAAGGGGACGAGCGTACGTCGATCAACCGGTACTATCGCCAGAGCCTGGT
>CAMKZP010000460.1 GCA_946477805.1 uncultured Enterobacter sp. | reverse complement strand
TCGACTAGTCGTCGGCAGCGTCAGATGTGTATAAGAGACAGGCACGTGCTCCCCGCCCACGCGCAGGATATCTATAAAGAAGCGTTCAACAGCGCCTGGGATCAGTATAAAGATAAAGACGACAGGCGGGATGACGCCAGCCGCGAAGAGACGGCGCATAAGGTCGCCTGGGCCGCCGTAAAGCATGACTATGAGAAAGGAGACGACGATAAATGGCACAAAAAGAAATAGCCGTCGCGTAACGCGCTGCCTGCGTTTTGACTTTTCAGGCGGTTGACCTTTCGTTGTATTGCAACTGGCCCGCGAATTGCTTATCGTTGACCGAGTGCTGTTAAAATGAACAACAGCGAATGCCGGGAAGGCGAACTACAGTGGTCGCAGGGAAGCACGCAGTGGCGGAGGTGAAGGTGTTAACGCGTGATTTCTTAATGAAGGCAGATTGTAAGACGGCATTTGGTGCTATTGAGGAATCGCTTCTCTGGTCGGCTGAACAACGCGCGGCGTCGCTTGCGGCAACGCTTGCCTGTCGACCGGACGACGGCCCGGTCTGGATTTTTGGCTACGGCTCCCTGATGTGGAACCCGGCCCTCGAGTTTGTCGAATCGGCAACGGGCACGCTTCCCGGCTGGCACCGCGCTTTCTGCCTGCGCCTGACCGCCGGACGCGGCAGCGCCTGTCAGCCGGGGCGCATGCTTGCACTGAAAGAGGGCGGACGCACCACGGGCGTCGCTTACCGCCTGCCGGAGGCGACGCTGGAAGAGGAGCTCACGCTGCTCTGGAAGCGCGAAATGATCACCGGCTGCTACATGCCCTGCTGGTGCAAGCTGGAGCTGGATGACGGCCGCACCGTCAACGCGCTGGTGTTTATTATGGATCCGCGCCACCCGCTGTATGAAGCCGATACCCGAACCCAGGTGATTGCCCCGCTGATTGCCGCCGCCAGCGGGCCGCTGGGCACTAACGCGCAGTATCTCTTCTCGCTCGACCGGGAGCTGACCCGCCTTGGCATGAAGGACGACTGCCTGAATGAGCTGGTGACGAAGGTAAAAGCCCTGCTGGAGAACCACCCGCAGCGTCCGGGCTTTGCCTGACGATACGCCCGGCCGTAAGAACGGGCCGGGCCTTTCCTTTCACGCGGCTACGTAGCTGACGGAGTGCTCCAGCGACTGGCTGCGGCTGTCGATCAGCACATCCCAGGTGCCGGTATAGGGCACGGTCAGCCACGCCTTATCATCCTGCACCGTCAGAATATCCGCCTGCGCCTGCTTCTGCGCGGTAGAACTCACCAGATGAATGCGGCAGCGCTCCGAGCAGCGCACCACGACCGTATCCCCGCCAAACAGCTTCAAACTTGTTTTAACCCGTGCCATATTTTAGCCCCTCGTTAGTGCCCGTCCCGAGCGTGATGGTGTTCACAATTTGCTCATGGCATAACACCAAAGGGGAGGTGAACGGATGCTGATTTTGATCAAAAAATGGCATAACGTTTAAACAAAAATGACAAAATGCCTGAAAGCTTTCAGCCCGCGCGCGTTTCACCTGCGAAATGCGCGCGGGCATAACATTAAATGCGGAAATGACCGGCCGTTTCAGCCAGGTCGCCCGCCTGGCTCTGCAGGGCGCTGGCCGCGGCGGCGGACTGCACCACCAGTTCGGCGTTCTGCTGCACCATACGGTCGAGGTGCGTCACGGCATGGTTGATTTCGTGAATGCCTTTCATCTGCTCGCCGGTGGCGACGGAGATCTCACGCATGATCCCGGACACGCTGCCGATGCTGGAGCGGATCTCATCCATGCTTTCCCCCGCCATGTGCACGAAGCGAGAACCGGTTGCCACGCTGTGGGCAGTGGAGTCGATGAGCGTTTTAATCTCTTTGGCTGCCTGGGCGCTGCGGCTGGCGAGGTTTCGCACTTCACCAGCCACCACCGCAAATCCGCGACCCTGTTCCCCGGCGCGCGCCGCTTCCACCGAGGCATTCAGCGCCAGAATATTGGTCTGAAAGGCAATGCCGTCAATCACGCTGGTGATATCACCGATTTTCGCCGACGCCACCTCAATCGACTGCATAGTTGTGATGGCCTGGGCCACCACGTCGCCGCCGCGCGAAGCGGCCGCGGAGGCCTGGCTCGCCCGATCGTTGGCCTGTGCCGCAGAGGCATTCGACTGCGTCACCGAGGCGGTAATTTCCTCTACGGCGCTGGCGGTTTCGCGCAGGCTTGAGGCCGCCTGCTCGGTACGTCCGGAGAGATCCTGATTTCCAGCCGCAATTTCCCGCGCCGCGTTTTTCACCGAGTCGCTGGCGTCGCGCAGCTGCACCATGACGACCGCCAGCTTGTCGCTGAAGGCGTTGAACGCCTGGGCGATTTGCGCCACTTCGTCCTCGCCGCTAACGGGAAGACGCCGGGAAAGATCGTTGGTGCCGTTGGCGATGCTGTGCATGGCGTCGCGGATATCGGACAGACGTTTCAGCAGACGAGCAATCAGGAGGTGAACAATCGCCCCGCTAAGCAGGGCCAGGACCGCCAGCGAGAGGGCGGAGGCCTTCAGCAAAGCGCGCATGCCGGAGGTAGCGTCGCTGCTGTCGAGCGCGACGATCAGCATCCAGGCGGTGCCCGGCACCGCCGTGGCGACGAAGGTTTTATCCGCTCCGCCAAAGGTGCCGTCAACCAGGCCGCCGCTTTTCAGCGTCGCCAGGTCGACGCCCTTAATGGCTTCGCTAACCGGCTTCAGCGTGAGCGCCGGATCGCTGGCCGCGATAACGGTGCCATCGCGATCGATCAGCACGCCGCTGCTGGCGGGCGTCGGGTGGATGCCGCGCACGTTGGCGACCACGCTGTCCATCGCCACGTCGCCCGCAACGACCGCCTTAAGCTCGCCGTTCTCTTTGACCGGTACGGCAAACGTGACCACCAGCTTGCCGGTTCCTGCATCCACATACGGCGCGGTAACGACGGGGGCGTCGCTGCTGACGGCTTGCTGATACCAAGGGCGGATGGTCGGATCATAATCCGCAGGCACGCCCGCCGGATCGGAAAACTTTGCCGTTTTACCGGCATAGCCCACGTAGACGTTAGTAAACCCGCCCGCCTGGGCAAGCTGTTTAAAGACGGGAACCGGGTCGTCGCCCAGCGCGATGGGCTGCGCCGAGGCGATAACCGCCATTTTGCTTTTTACCCAGTCGGCAATCGCCGTATTGTGGCTGGCGCTGGTGCTGTTCAGAATATCGCGCTGCGACTGCTGATTATCCTGACGCGTAACCTGGAAATTAATGACGGTGTTAAGGAGGAGGGCGACGACCAGACAGCCTGTCGTCGCGGCGATGATGCGAGCGCGAATGGACCTGAACATAAGTGAAATACCTGCTGTGTTGTTTCCATGCCTATCGGCAGGCGGGCAGGTAAACTTGATGCTGAAACCGCGTCCATAAGAAAAAACTATTTTTAAGGGTTTATTA
>CAMKZP010000459.1 GCA_946477805.1 uncultured Enterobacter sp. | reverse complement strand
CGTGGGCTCGGAGATGTGTATAAGAGACAGATTAAATACACTTCACCGGCTTTGGCAGTCCGGCGATTTTCGTCGCCTGTTTTGCCGGGCCTTTCGGGAAGAGGCGATACAAATAGCGGCTGTTGCCTTTCTCTTCGCCGAAGGTGTTTGCCATCGCCTTGACCAGCATGCGGATAGCCGGGGAAGTGTTGAATTCGAGATAGAATTCACGCACGAAGCGCACCACTTCCCAGTGTTCAGGGGAAAGGGTGATACCCTCGTTTTCCGCAATTTTCTCCGCCAGCGGTTCGCTCCACAGCGTAGTATCCTTCAGATAGCCGTCGCTATCCGTCTCAATTTCCTGACCTGCAAAAATGAACATAATCTTCTGTCGCGTAAAAATAATCGGCGACAGTGTAGCAAAAAAGCGCCGTGCGGATAAACCGCGGCCTACAGAAGCAGCTGCAGCAGGTTGTTGGCGTTCAGCTTCTTCAGGGCGCTGCATTTGTGCGTTGAAACCTGCTTTTCGGACATGTGCGTGATGATGGCAATATGGCGCACCGGCAGCCCGGTAAGCATCAAATCAAGCACGTTAAATTCGATACCCGTCAGGCAGCAGTCAAGGCTGCGGACGCGGCGGGGCTCTTTTGCCAGCAAATACGCCGCATCCGCCACGGCGATCCGGTCGTCGATGATGTAAATCAGCAGCGTGCCGAAGCGTTTGCGCAGATGCGTGGCCAGCGCCCAGCCCTTTTCGTTACAGACCAGGTAAAGACTGCCCTGCCAGCGGGCGGCCTCCAGCCGG
Source organism: uncultured Enterobacter sp. (assembly GCA_946477805.1). Classification (GTDB taxonomy): domain Bacteria; phylum Pseudomonadota; class Gammaproteobacteria; order Enterobacterales; family Enterobacteriaceae; genus Enterobacter. The sequence goes on along the minus strand of CAMKZP010000459.1, from coordinate 2,683 downwards.
AGCAAAATAGTAATCAGCGCCTGGTGCGTTGCCGCAATGGAAAAGCGGCAGCGAATCACGAGGACTCGTCTGGCGAGCAGCTCCGGCTGCCACTGCACGGTGTCGCACTGCACCTGGCGCTGAACGCCGCGGCGCAGCAGCGCGTAGCGCAGTCCTTCGGCATAAAACCGGTTATTGTCGAGAATGGCGTAACTCACGATGACCTCGCTATAACGTGCTGGGGGTATAGATAACGCGCAGCGTGCCGCTGTAATCGCCCGCATTTTTGCTGCTGGCGGCAAACGCGGGAGTCCGGAGGACGATCGGCGCGGGAACGCACAGCACGCTTTCGCGACCGCCGGGCAGCACCACCTGGCGCAGATGCTGCGGGTCGTTCGTGCCCTGCCACACCAGCGTTTTGCCGTTGGCGACGGCATCCGTTGCGCCGGTGATCGGATTGGTCACAAACACCTGATAATCAAGGCGGTCCCGCGCGTCGGTCTGGCTTCCACCCCGGCGGCGGATGGAGAAGGCCCCCTCGGTCCGGCCCGCTGCGGCGAGCCCGTCGTCCTCGAACTTCAGATACGCGCGGGAGCTGGTGCCGTTATTGCCGTCATACAGGCACATGTCCACGGCGCTTTCCCCCTTGATCTCGCTCCCGCCGGGCCGCCCCGGGAAGTTGGTCAGGTTGAGGTTCACTATGGGCGTCGAGTGTGGGAAAGCAGGCAGATAGATCTGCTGATTGCCCGGATCCACCACCTCGATACGCACCGTCGCCTGCCAGCTGGCGATGCTGAGATAGCCGGGGCACCCGACGTTCGCATCGTTGTAGTTTCCGCCGCAGTCGGCGCTCCCCCATTGACGCAGGTTCTGCTTTAGCGTGGCGCTCCAGATGCCCGGCAGAGCGAGCTTATCCAGCTCGCTTTTCACGATGAAATAGTCAAAGTAGGGCTCTCTGTTCCAGAGCGCCGCATCGCCCGTTCCGCCCGTGACAAAGCTGGCGAAGGTAAAGACTTTACCGTTGATAAACATGTGGTGTTCGGCGTACACCTTAACGTCCACCGTTTTTTTAGTGAGCGCATGGGTAAACCGCAGCGTGATGGGGTAGGGGGCGGCCGGGTTCGCCGAGAACCAAACCGGGGCAGTCATGCAGGCACCGTAGGTCGGGTCGGTGCGTGACTGGCAGGTCAGGGTATTTCGGCCCCACTTTTGCGGATCGACGGTATCATAGCCGCTCGGCTCATGAACCCAGATGTCAAAGCGCGCCGGGGGCGCCGAGCGATCGTAGCTTATCCCTACGCTGGTGTTTCTTCCGGCAGGGGCACCCGCCTGCGTCTGGCCTGTCCACAGGATGAGGATCGTTAAAATAAAGAGGTAGTTATTCACATCATTTCCCCGTTGTGTGGTGTTCTGCGTTCATGGCGGTTGGGCCCGTCGGCACCTGGCGCCCGGCGAGCATCAGCTGCGCCTGCTGCTGGACGGCATCCGGCAGGGCAGAGAAGGTCAGTTCCCGACAGGGAATGGCGCCCACGTAGCGCACCACGTCGCGCATGCTTTTCACGTTCAGCTCGCACTGATAAAACTGCTGCTGCCGCACCAGGTAGAGGTTGTGCAGCAGCGCGTCGCTATGGGCGCTAAAGCCGCCGTTGCCGAGATCGCTCCAGCCGTTGACGTTCAGCGGCACGCCGCCGATAAACGGCGAATGACCCTCGTCGGTGAGCTGGCCGAGCCAGGTGTAGCTCGCCGTCGTCTGAACCTCCCGGCGCAGCATTTTGCCCGGCACCATAAACAGCGTTCTGCTGCCCGATCCCTGGGTGATTTCGCTGCTGACGCCCCGGGAGACGTCCAGCGATTCGTTCACCGTCAGCGTGGCCTGCTGGTAGCCCGGCACCGCAAAAAGGGCGCGGCTGTTCGCCGGAACGTCGGCGCTGCCGCCGTTATCCAGCGACACGGCGACGCGGGGATCGTGGGAACCTTCTGGCGTGGCGACGTTCACCGCAATGGCAGAGGCCGGGCGTCCGTCGCTCCAGCGCCCCAGCCACAGGCCGGAACGCGACAGGGCGAGGGTGGAGCTGTAGTTGCCGCTGCTGCTGAGGGTATGCCGGCGATCCTGACGGTCCCACGCATCGCTCACCGTCAGGCTCCCGTTGCCGTATCGTCCGCCCTGGCGGGTATAGGCCGAGGTGTTGAGCGAATCGCTGTTAATGCCCGAGGCGCTCAGGCCATACTCGTTCTCGCCCCGCGCGTCGGCATACCAGCTGTGCGCCACGCTATAGCTCAGCTGATTTTTTTCCCGCTGCTGGTGCTGCCAGTTCGCGCCGAGAGAGGTATAGCTGGAGGCGTCGCCCTGACGGCTGTGCGCCAGCGACACGCTCACGCTCAGGTAGCCGCCCTTATCCTTGCCCTCGCGAGAGTCATCATTACGCATAAACAGGTTGATGCTGCTGTTGATGTTCAGCCCGCGCGCGCTGAACGTGTTGCTCAGACCGCCCTGCCAGGCCCGCGTGCGTGAGCGGGACATAAACACCGACTCCCACGGCAAACCGGCGTCGCGGCGATCGTCACTGTCCGGCAGCTCCCGGCGCGAGACGTAGCGTCCTTCGTTGCGGTTGTCCGAATACCCCAGGCTGGCGTACCAGGCGCCGACGGGAACGGAGAACATCACCGAGAGGCTGCGATAGCAGCCGTTCACCGCGTCGAAACC
>CAMKZP010000458.1 GCA_946477805.1 uncultured Enterobacter sp. | reverse complement strand
GAGCTGTTTGGCCGCCAGGAGGCGCAGCAGCTGCTCGACCGCGTAACCCAGGAGATGCCGAAGCTCACTGAGGATCTGGTCCCGGGCGTGCTGACGCTCACCACCCTGCATAAGGTGCTGCAAAACCTGCTCGACGAAAAAGTGCCGATCCGCGATATGCGCACCATTCTGGAAACCCTTGCCGAGCATGCGCCGCTGCAAAGCGATCCGCACGAGCTGACGGCGGTCGTGCGCGTGGCGCTGGGCCGGGCGATTACCCAGCAGTGGTTCCCGGGGACGGGGGAAGTGCAGGTGATTGGTCTGGATACGCCGCTTGAGCGTCTGCTGCTGCAGGCGCTGCAGGGCGGAGGCGGCCTTGAGCCTGGGCTGGCGGACCGCCTGCTGGCGCAAACGCAGGAGGCGCTGGCGCGTCAGGAGATGCTGGGCGCACCGCCGGTGCTGCTGGTTAACCACGCCCTGCGTCCGCTGCTGTCACGCTTCCTGCGTCGCAGCCTGAACCAGCTGGTGGTGCTGTCTAACATGGAGCTGTCAGATAACCGCCATATTCGGATGACGGCAACCATCGGAGGAAATTAATGCGTAAGTGGATCTGGGCACTCTTTTTCCCGCTGATGGCGCAGGCTGCCGGGGAGGGGACATGGCAGGCCAGCAGCATGGGCGTCACCCTCAGCCATCGCGGGGTGGCAATGTCTTCACGCCCGCTGGCGTCGCCTGAACCGGTATCGGGCCTGATGACGCTAGTGGTCTGGAACTATACGCTGCTCGGCCCCACTCCCGCCGGGCTGCGGGTGCGGCTCTGCGCCCAGACGCGCTGCACGGAAATCGACGGCGAAAATGGCACCACCCGCGGGCTGAACGGGGTCCCTGCGGCTGAACCGCTGCGCTTTATCTGGGAAGTGCCGGGGGGCGGTCGGTTAATCCCGGCCCTGAAGGTTCAACGCAATTCCGTCATCGTCAACTACCGCTAACTGTCCGCCTTTTAGCCAGCTATCAGGCGAATCTGATGGCTGGCTCGCAAAAATGACCTCGCCTTTTGATGCAATAGAAACGCTGTTTTATAAATCAGTGACACGCGTGACGACACTCTTTGCATTTTTGCCATCCCTCCCTCTCTGATGGCAGAAACAGAAAGGTTTCAACAGGTCGATAATTCTACTGTAGCCGTGTAAAAACTCCCGGACGAGGTTTGCTTGCAGGGAGTCTCCCAACACTGATTAGGGCTGACGGCAATGAAAACACGTAAAATTGGGCTCGCAAATTATCTTGCTTACGGGTCAGGCGACTTCCTCGGCGCGGGCACCACCGCGCTGACGGCGGCCTGGCTTTTGTATTTTTATACCACCTTCTGTGGACTCTCTCCGATTGAAGCAACCTTCATCTTCGCTGCGGCAAGGGTGCTGGACGCCGTCGTCAGCCCGCTGATGGGCTTTTTGACCGATAACTTTGGTACGACCTGGCTCGGAAGGCGCTTCGGCCGCCGCAAGTTCTTTATCCTGATCGGTATTCCGTGCGTGTTCAGCTACTCGCTGATGTGGGTAGGGGACATGAGCTTCTGGTACTACCTGCTGACCTATCTGGTGTTTGATATCGTCTACACCATGATCCTGGTGCCGTACGAAACGCTGGTGCCGGAAATGACCGACGACTTTAAGCAGAAAACCAAGTTCTCCGGGGCGCGTATCTCCATGGCGCAAATGTCCGCTATTCTGGCTTCATTCCTGCCGGGGATCCTGCTGACCCACTTCGGTAAAGACAACGCGGTGTCCTTCTTCTATGCCAGCCTGGTCTTCTCCGTGCTGTGCGCCCTGATGCTGACCTTCGTCTGGTTCTTTACCTGGGAGCGTCCGCGCGAAGAGTGGAGCGAAGCGGCGCTGCGTGCCGAAGAAGAGAAGAAAAAGCTGACGCTGAGCCAAAGACTGAACCGCCTGTTCGTGGAGCTAAGCTCAACGCTGCGCATCAAGATTTTCCGTCAGCACCTGGGCATGTACCTGGGCGGCTATATTGCGCAGGACGTTTTCAACGCGGTGTTTACCTACTACGTGGTGTTCGTGCTGATGCAGGAGGCCTCAATGGCGTCCAACCTGCTGGGCACGATGGCGATCTTCCAGTTCATCGCCGTAATCGCCATGATCCCGCTCTGCATCCGGTTTGGTCCGGCGCCCTCTTATCGCATGGTTGTGGTGCTGTTTGGTCTGGCATCACTTTCTTACGCCGTGCTCTACTACGCGGGCCTGAGCGACGTCTACGCGCTGCTGCTGCTGATTTCTGCCGTCGCCGGGCTTGGCCGTGGCGGTATCAACTACGTGCCGTGGAACACCTATACCTACATTGCTGACGTTGATGAGGTCATCACCGGCCAGCGCCGCGAGGGGATCTTCGCGGGCATCATGACCCTGACCCGTAAAGCCTCTCAGGCCGGGGCCGTCATGCTGGTGGGCATCGTGATGCAGATGTCCGGCTTTGTAAGCGGGCAGAAGGTTCAGCCCGCGGAGGTGAGCCACACCATTCTGCTGATCCTGAGCGTGGGCACTATTCTGGTGCTGTTCTGCGGCTTCCTCGTCTCCCTGCGCTTTAAGCTCAATTTGCACACCCACAGCACGCTGCGTGAAGAGACCGCGAAGATGCGTGAGTCTGGCCGCGCGATGCCTGAAGGGGCGACTGCGCAAGCCCGCGCCACCGTGGAAATGCTGGCGGGCATGCCCTATGAGTCGCTGTGGGGCAACAACAATATCGGTTATCTGAATCGTAACAAACCGGCGGCACCTTCGCTGAAGGACCGTGCGGTACTGAATTCGACATACAACAGAGGTTAAGATGATGAAAGTTTGGCCTGTCAAACATAGCCCGTTACTGCGTCAGCCCGAGCGCTTTATCGCCAGGGATGAACTGAAGTCGTTGATTCAAAAGGTGACGCATAATCTGGTCAATATTCATGACAAAACGGGGCAATTTTTGCTGCGGCTGGACGACGGGCGCGTGATCGACACCAAAGGCTGGGAAGGCTGGGAGTGGACGCATGGCGTCGGCCTGTACGGTATCTGGCAGTACTACTGCCAGACCGGCGATGAGGCGATGCGCGACATCATTGACGGCTGGTTTGCCAACCGTTTCGCCGAGGGGGCAACCACCAAAAACGTCAATACCATGTCACCGTTTCTCACGCTGGCTTACCGCTATGAAGAGACCCAAACCCCGGCCTGGCTGCCGTGGCTGGAGAGCTGGGCGGAGTGGGCGATGGCCGAGATGCCGCGTACCGAGCACGGCGGCATGCAGCACATCACCCTCGCGGAAGAGAACCACCAGCAGATGTGGGACGACACGCTGATGATGACGGTCCTGCCGCTGGCCAAAATCGGCAAGCTGCTTGATAAACCCGAGTACGTGGAAGAGGCGGTGTATCAGTTTCTGCTGCACGTGCAGAACCTGTCTCTTATACACATCTCCGAGCCCACGAGACAGGCAGAAATCTC
>CAMKZP010000457.1 GCA_946477805.1 uncultured Enterobacter sp. | reverse complement strand
GTATTTATTTGTTTAAAAAAATTCATTATTCTCCCTTTATTACTTAACCTTAAGTAAATCAGAATACCTTGTAGTATATCTTGGTGACAACATTTCACGCTTCATCTGCCACTGCTGTTGAATGCCCTGCCCGGCAAAGTAAAGTGTTCCTTTCCCATCTTTAGCGTTCAGGCGATCGAGCACCTCCATCAGCCTTTCACTTCCTGCGCGCGGTGCATTTTCATCGAAAAGGTTAAGTTGCGCCACACCTTGGCTGAAGAAGTCTCCAAGCATGATTCCAGCTTTCTGGTACCGATGCCCATTCTGCCAGATTTTGTCCAAGCACTTTACCGCGGCGTTGATAATGTCGCGACTATCCTGCGTTGGCGTGAGCAACTTCATTGAGGCGCTATTGCCGTAATATGACTCTTTCAAGGCAAACGGGGATGTTTTAACGAACGCTGAGATAAAACGGCAATACTGGTGCTCCCCACGTAGCTTCTCAGCGCCGCGGGCGGCATAAGAGCAAATGGCCTGACGCATCTGCTCATAATCCGTGACGCGTTCGCCGAATGACCGGCTGCAGACGATTTCCTGCTTTGCCGGAGCAAACTCTTCCAGATCAAGACATGGCTCGCCGCGTAACTCCCGAACCGTTCGCTCGAGTACCACGTTAAAGTGTTTGCGGATAATCCAGGTGCCTTGCTCGGAGAGGTCCAGAGCCGTTTTAATGCCCATGGCGTTCAGCTTCTTGCTGATGCGCCTGCCGACGCCCCATACATCCTCTACTGGTACCAGGGCAAGGAGTCGACGCTGGCGATCGATATTGGACAGGTCCACTACCCCGCCAGTCTGGCGCTGCCATTTCTTGGCGGCGTGGTTTGCCAACTTGGCGAGTGTTTTTGTCTGGGCAATACCAACACCAACGGTAAGGTGCGTCTGCTTCAGAACGGTAGCACGGATTTCTTTGCCGAACTCTGTAAGATCCCGGCAGTTGCGAACGCCAGTCAGGTCGCAAAAAGCTTCATCAATGCTGTAAATTTCGACGCGAGGGCTCATTTCCTCAAGCGTTGTCATTACCCGGTTGGACATGTCTGCGTACAGCTCGTAGTTACTACTGAAGCAAACAACACCAGCGCGCCGGAATAAGTCCTTTTGCTTGAAGAATGGTTCTCCCATGCTAATTCCAGCGGCCTTGGCCTCTGCGCTGCGTGCAATGACACAGCCATCGTTATTTGAGAGAACGACCACCGGCCGCCCCCTCAAATCGGGCCGAAATACCGTCTCGCATGATGCGTAGAACGAATTCACATCACAGAGCGCAAACATACTCAGCTCGCCGATTTCACTATGAATGTGACAACGCCGAACACATCCAGAGTATCTTCACCACCAACAACAATCGGACTGTAGGCGCTGTTCATAGGATTGAGCTGCACGTTCGGACGTAGTTGCAGTCGCTTGACTGTAAACTCCCCTTCTACAGCGGCAATAACGATATCTCCATGCTCAGCAGTTCGCGAACTATCCACTACAAGCAAATCACCGTCGCTGATCCCGCCCTCTATCATCGAGTCACCGGCGGCTTTTACGAAGTAGGTGGAGCTTGGGTGGGACACAAGCAACTCGTTAAGATCTATGCGCTGCTCTACGTAGTCGGCTGCAGGACTGGGAAAACCACACTGCACTAAGTCGCTGAAAAGCGGGATAGCAATAATTTCGCGTAATTCTGTCGGTCTGAAAAACTCCATGGTGCATACCTCGAATGCTGTTTTTATATACAGTAGTTTTAACTGAGGCACTGATCAAGATGGCCGTTCGTCTCTGTGTGGCTACTTCCTGGCCGCTTCGTTTCTAAGCCTGTAACGCTATTGGTTTTTTGGTATTTGTAAATTTAAGAAGGAAGAGTGCCGATTGCTCACTTTGGATACTACATGAAGGGATTATCGTCTGAAGAAACTGGGTGAATGGTATGTGTAACTACACCTACCAGGCGAACGTCATCTAATGCCTCGCCTTCTATGGCATCGCCATCATCAGTAATGAGCGCGCCACCGGCCCAGTATACATGCTGCTGACGACCGCAAAACCAGATCAGCAGTGTATCTCCGCGCTTAAACAGCGATGCGTTCTCAACGACATCATAACCTTCAGGCGTTTCAACGATATTCGCAGTCGCAGGAAGAAACGACTCCGGAACCGTAAAATAGGCATTAGGTGTGTCTACTGTGCTTGGCATGGTCACCTCACATAATAACTGTATGCATAAACAGTATCGCTAAATGTGAGGGTCGATCAAGTAAACATCTGGTGCTACACTTCAGACCTTTCCGAATCCACTGATTTCTCTAATGTTAAAGTTATTCGCCAAGTACACATCGATAGGGGTTATCAACACGCTCATCCATTGGGTTGTGTTTGCTGTTTGCATCTACGTATTCCACACAGGCCAGGCTCTGGCTAACTTCGTCGGATTTGTCGTAGCGGTTTCATTTAGCTTCTTCGCCAATGCGAAATTCACATTTAAGTCGTCCACAACAACCAAGCGTTACATGCTTTATGTCGGCTTCATGGGTGCGCTGAGCGCGGCAGTTGGTTGGGTAGCGGACAAGGCGGGTTTGGCGCCAATTATCACCCTGGTTGTCTTCTCCGCAATAAGCCTGGTGTGCGGATTTATCTATTCAAAGTTCATTGTCTTTAGGGATGCGAAATGAAAATTTCTCTGGTCGTTCCGGTGTTTAATGAAGAGGAAGCGATTCCTATCTTCTACAAAACCGTGCGGGAGTTTGAGGGGCTTCAGCAGCACGAAGTCGAAATAGTGTTCATCAATGACGGCAGCAAAGACGCAACTGAATCCATTATAACCGCGCTTGCCATCGCAGACCCTCTAGTGGTTCCTCTATCGTTCACTCGCAATTTTGGTAAAGAGCCAGCACTATTTGCCGGGCTGGACCACGCAACCGGCGAAGCCATAATTCCTATAGACGTGGACCTTCAGGACCCAATTGAGGTAATCCCCCACTTGATCGAGAAGTGGCAATCAGGTGCTGATATGGTCTTAGCCAAACGCTCTGATCGCTCCACCGATAGCCGCCTTAAGCGCAAATCTGCTGAGTGGTTCTATAAGCTTCACAACAAAATCAGCAACCCGCAGATCGAGGAGAACGTGGGCGACTTCCGGCTTATGTCCCGTGAAGTGGTGGAAAACATTAAGCTCATGCCTGAGAGAAACCTTTTCATGAAGGGGGTACTCAGTTGGGTGGGCGGTCGCACAGATGTTGTTGAATATGCTCGCGCAGAACGCGTAGCTGGAAGTACAAAGTTCAACGGCTGGAAACTCTGGAACCTGGCTCTTGAGGGCATCACCAGTTTCTCGACATTCCCGCTGCGCATGTGGACCTATATCGGCTTGTTCGTTGCTGGTGCTGCGTTCCTGTACGGTGCATGGATGATTTTCGACACTCTCGTATTTGGGAATGCAGTTCGAGGATATCCATCTC
>CAMKZP010000456.1 GCA_946477805.1 uncultured Enterobacter sp. | reverse complement strand
GTATAAGAGACAGCGGCAGCCAATCGGCAGAGATTCCAGAAGCGGAATTGCCCCCGGCAGGGTGTTCAGGCGGCTTTTATGCGGCATCGCGCTGCCAAAATCCGGTATCGCGCGGATCAGCGCCTGAGTATAAGGATGATGCGGAGTGGTGACCAGGTCGTCACTGAAGGCGGTTTCGACCGTTTGCCCGCAGTACATCACGTCAATTTTATCCGCCCATTTGCTCAGCATCTGCAGGTCGTGGCTGATCAGCAAAATGGTGGTGTTGTTGTTCTGGTTCAGCCGCGTCAGCAGGCGGAAAATCTGCGCCTGAGTGGTCGGCTCCATGGCGTTTGTCGGTTCATCTGCAATCAGCAGGCGCGGCTGGTTCGCCAGAGCGATGGCGATCATCACTTTTTGACACTCACCGTCGGTCAGCTCGTAAGGGAAGCTTCGCATCGCATCCTTATGATCTTTAATGCCGACGCGGTGCAGCAGCTCAATGGCGCGGCGCTTGCGCCAGCCAAAACGCTGCCACCAGCGGCCTTTGTAGGTCCAGCCGGGAATGTTTTGCATCAGCTGTTTACCCACGCGCTCGGACGGATCGAGACAGGACTGCGGCTCCTGGAAAATCATCGACACGTTATGGCCCACCAGCTTGCGCCGCTCGCGCGGGGAGAGGCGCTGCAGGTCGATATCATCGAAGCGCATGCGGTCCGCCGTGACGCGCCAGTTGTCTTTCGCTACGCCGCAAATGGCTTTGGCGATAAGGCTCTTGCCGGAGCCGGATTCCCCCACCAGCCCGCGGATCTCACCCTCCGCAAGCGTAATGCTGATGCGGTCCACGGCTTTTACCCAGCCTTCGCCGGTTTTAAACTCAATCGTGAGGTTGCGAATATCAAGTAACGGCATTATTCCACCCCCGCATTGATGGCACGGCGAATACCGTCGCCGAGCAGGTTGACGAGCAGAACGCTAACCATGATAGCGGCGCCCGGCAGCATTACCGTCCAGGGCGCGACGTAAATCAGCTCCAGCGCATCGCCGAGCATGGCTCCCCACTCGGGAGAGGGGAGCTGCGCGCCGAGGTCGAGGAACCCGAGCGCGGCGATATCCAGAATCGCCATCGACAGCGCCCGCGTGATCTCCGTTACCAGCCCGGCGGCAATGTTTGGCAGCACGGCAAACCATAAAATATTCATCGTGGTCGCGCCGTCCAGACGGGCCGCGACAACGTACTCTTTTTCCAGCTCGTCGTGCACCAGGCTATACACCGAGCGCACCATGCGCGGCAAAATCGCCAGCCAGACGGCGAACATGGCGTGCGACAGGTGCGGGCCAGCAAAGGCCACCACGATAATCGCCAGCAGCAGTGACGGAATAGAAAGCAGGGTGTCCAGAATATGGTTCAGCACCGCCGAGCGCAGGCCGTGCGTGGACCCGGCAAAAATACCGAGCGCCAGCCCAAAGACTGCCGCCGCCAGCGTCACCACAAACGCGCCGCCCACCGTGGGCGCCGCGCCGCTCAGCAGGCGGCTTAACACGTCGCGGCCAAGATCGTCGGTGCCGAGGAAGAAAGAGACCTCGCCGTAGCGGGACCACGACGGGGGTAACAGCTGATAGCCGAGGAACTGCTGGTCAATGCCATAGGGGGCAAACCATGAGCCAAAAACGCACAGCAGAGCCAGGCCAGCGCAGCCGTAAAGGCCGATCATGGCCGTGGTGTCACCATAGAATTTACGCCACACGGTACGTAGCGCACCGGGCGTGCGCTTTTCGCTGTATACGTTGTCGTAAGGCATACCATTCCTTATGCTTCAGCGGGTTAGCCATTGCACCCAAAATATCAGACAGCACGTTAACGATGATCACCAGGGAGCCAATCACCATGACCCCTGCGGAAATCGCGGCATAATCCTGCTGGCGAATGGCGTTAATCAACCAGCGCCCAAGTCCCGGCCAGCTAAAGACCATCTCGGTGATCATCGCCAGCGTTAACATGGTGGAAAACTGCAGCCCGAGCCGCGGGATAACCGGCGGCAGCGCATTATGCAACACGTGACGGCGCAAAATCGTCAGACGGGATAGCCCGCGCGTGGCAGCGGCTTTGACGTAGTTCTGGTCAAACACCTCAATGGTGCTGATGCGCATCAGGCGGATCACTTCCGTGGTCGGCGCCACCGCCAGCGTCAGCACCGGTAGCACCATGTGGCGCAGGGCGCTGACAATCATCTCATGGCGCCAGACGGAATCGGAGAGCCAGGCGTCGATAATCGCGAACCCGCTCACCGTTTTAACCGCGTAGAGGAGATCGAAGCGGCCGGAAACCGGCAGCCAGCCGAGCGTCAGCGAGAAGAACAGCGTGAGCAACAGCGCCAGCCAGAATACCGGGATCGAGAAGCCCAGCAGGGCGAGGGCGCTGATGAACTTGTCCTGCCATTTATTGCGATAAATTCCGGCCAGCATGCCCACCGGTATACCGACCATCAGGGCGAAGCCAAAGGCGAGAATACACAGCTCCATCGTCGCCGGGAAAACCTCTTTCAGCTGCTCGGAAATCAGCTGCCCGTTAATGCTGGAAACGCCAAAATCCCAGTGCAGCAGGCCCGTAAACCAGAACAGCCAGGCGTCCCACAGCGACGATCCCTGCAGCGGGGCGTGCGGGGTAAAGTAGCTCAGGCTAAAGCCGACAAACGTCAGAAAAAACAGCGTGATCAGCAGCAGAAGCAGTCGACGCAGGGTAAATATGATCATGGCTTTTTCACCTCGTGCTCTTTTTCACGCGTGACGCCCGCAAAGGAGGCATTACCAAACGGGCTCAGCACCAGCCCTTTAATATCGTAACGGTAGGCCTGCAGGCGCAGGGAAGAGGCGAGCGGCAGCACCGGAAGCTCTCTGGCCAGAATATTTTGCGCCTCGTCATAGGCTTCAATGCGGGAAGCGAGCTGCTGTGACGCCAGCGCTTTTTGCAGCACGGCATCAAACTCTTTATTGCACCAGTGGGCGAAGTTGGTTTGAGACGAAATCGCCGCGCAGCTTAACAGCGGGCGGAAGAAGCTGTCCGGATCGTTGCTATCCGTGGACCAGCCCGCGAGCGTCAGGTCGTGGTTCATGTCCATCAGGCGAGCCTCCTGAAAACGGCCTTCCACAGGCACGATGATCACTTTCACGCCCACCTGCGCCATATCCGCCTGCAGCAGCTCTGCGGTTTTGAGCGGGCTGGGGTTCCACGCCTGGGAGCTGGTCGGGACCCACAGCTGCAGCGTCAGGTTTTCAGCGCCCAGCGCTTTCAGCTGCTCGCGCGCTTTCGCCGGATTGTATTCCGTAATTTTAGCTTCGCTGTCGTAGGCCCAGGACGCCCTCGGTAAAATGGAGGCGGCCGTTTCAGCGGTACCGTAGTAGATCGACTGCATCAGACGCTGGTTATTGATCGCCAGGGCCAGCGCATGGCGAACGGCCGGATTATTCAGCGGCGGCTTATCGGTGTTAAACGCCAGGTATGCT
>CAMKZP010000455.1 GCA_946477805.1 uncultured Enterobacter sp. | reverse complement strand
AGCCCTCAATGCGCGGCGTTTCACCGCTCGCGGTGGAAGAGGATTTTTGCTGATCGTCTTTTTCGCGCTTAGAGACGCTGCCGTAGGCTTTCAGGCCCAGCACGCCATCAATCAGCGGGCCGCTGGTGTAGAACTGGCCGCTGTTGGTGTCCCCGCGATCGCGGTGTTCCTGAATAGTGGAATCCGCGCTCAGGCTTCCGGTCCACTTCTGACCGATTTTCTTGGTAATAATGTTGACCACGCCGCCCAGGGCATCGGAGCCGTAGAGGGAGGACATCGGCCCGCGCACCACTTCGATACGCTCAATGGCGTCCACCGGCACCCAGTTCAGGTCAAAATCGTTATGACGGAATACGGCGTTGCGCGAGTTGACGCGCTTGCCGTCGATCAGGATCAGCGTGTAGCTGCTGTCCAGACCGCGAATACTTACCCCTTTCCGGTTGTCACCTTCGTCTGTGAGCTGCACGCCGGGCACGTCCTGTAACACATCTTTCAGGTTCTGAACGGGTTTACGCTGCAGATCTTCCTGCGTGATGACGCTGATACTCGCGGGCGCGTCCTTCAGGTTTTGCTCGGTGGCGGAGGCCGTAACGACCATGGTGTCGCCTGACTCGGCTGCGATGACGGGCAGTGCCAGGGACATTGCGGACGCACAAAGCCCTCCCCTGACGATGGGATTCAACCTAAACATTCCATATCTCCATGAGGTAAATACAACTAAATCAATTAATTATTGCTCACAGCATCTGACCGCCCGCCCGCATCTCCGGCGGGCTGGGGACTGGCTTATTTTTCCGTAACGATAAAGCAAACGATAACTATTATCAATTTAATTGTTAATAAATATATCTGTTCTTCATAATGTGGAGATAAAAAAGCCCGCTCGAATGAGCGGGCTAAAAGAGAGGAAGTGCGGTTATTGTTTGAATCGTTCAGGGAAATCCATTTCACTGTAGCGAACGAAGCGGGTTCCTTTCGTCAGTTTGTAACCAAACCAGATGATCAGGAACAGCGGAATACCAATGTAGGTGGCCGTGACGCCGCCCCAGTCAATGGAATCCGCAAGGAAAGCTTCATAGTTCTGTCCCAGAGTAATAATCAGGCACAGGATGAAGGCAAATATCGGCCCCAGCGGGAAGAAGCCCGAGCGGTACGGCAGGTCGTTCAGGTCATGCCCCTGCATCACGTAGCCGCGACGGAAGCGGTAGTGGCTGATGGCAATCCCCAGCCAGGCGATGAAGCCCGTCATCCCCGAGGTGTTGAGCAGCCACAGGTAAACCGTCTGGTTGCCGAACATGGAGGTCAGGAAGCACAGGCCCGCAATCACCGTGGTCGCATACAATGCGTTACGCGGCACGCCGCCGCGAGACAGTTTAGCGAAAATACGCGGCGCTTTACCGTCGCAGGCCAGGGTGTAAAGCATGCGGGTAGAGGCGTACATCCCGGAGTTACCCGCCGACAGCACCGCCGTCAGGATCACCGCATTCATTACCGCCGCCGCCGAGAGCAGCCCCGCGTGCTGGAAGACCAGCGTGAACGGGCTGACGCTGATATCTTTGACATCGTTACGCAGCAGGCTTGGATCGGTATACGGAATGATCAGGCTGATAATCAGAATAGCGAACACGTAGAACAGCAGGATACGCCAGAACACCTGACGCACCGCGCGCGGAATGTTCTTCTCCGGGTTTTCAGACTCGCCGGCGGCAATACCGATAAGTTCGGTCCCCTGGAAGGAGAAGCCGACGATCATCGCCACGCCAATCATCGCCGAGAAGCCCCCGGCGAACGGCGCATCGCCAATCGTCCAGTTACTCCACCCTGCAGGTTCAGTGCCTTTAAAAATACCAACGATCATCGCCACACCGACGACGATAAAGATGATGACGGTTGCCACTTTAATTAAAGAGAACCAGTATTCCGCTTCGCCGAAACCGCGCACGGAGATGTAGTTCAGCAGGAAAATCACGGCCAGGAACAGCGCGCTCCAGATCCAGCCCGGCGTATCCGGGAACCACCAGTTCATCACCAGCTGCGCGGCGACCAGGTCAACGGCGATCGTTACCGCCCAGTTGTACCAGTAGTTCCAGCCCAGCGCGAAGCCGAAGCCTTCTTCAACGTATTTTTGACCGTAGGTTGAGAACGAGCCGGAAACCGGCATGTACGCCGCCAGTTCGCCCAGGCTGGTCATCAGGAAGTACACCATCAGGCCAATCAGAATATATGAGAAAAGTGCCCCACCCGGGCCTGCTGCCGAAATCGTCGCGCCAGAAGCAACGAAAAGACCTGTACCGATTGAACCGCCGATTGCGATCATCGTCAGGTGACGCGCCTTGAGTTCGCGACGTAGCGCGGGCGCTTGTGTGGTTTTAGTTTCTGAAACCATGTGAAAATGCTGTCCATTTAATAAATGAGGCGCGATTGTAGCAGACGATAAGCGTTCCTTCTGGCAGAAATACCCAGTTATAAGAGAGCTTCATGACTCGACCAGGATTATAAGTAAAGCATAAATCTGGCTTTCCCCTCACCCTGGACCTCTCCCTGGCCTTCTCCCAAAGGAGAGGGTGTGATTTCACATTTCGCAGTAGCGCAGAAAGCGCTGCAGGGAGCTGGAGAGATGCTTCTGCCGGTGATGAATGCACCACAGCGTGCGGATGAGCTTTGGCAGCGGGATCGGAATTTCAACCAGCGATCCCGTCTCAAGCTGCTCCGCAATCACGCGCCGGGAGAGGCAGCTGATCCCCAGACCGTGACGCACCGCATGCTTGATGGCCTCTGAGTTTCCCAGCTCCATGCCGAGCTGGAACTGTGGCAGATGGGAGAGCAGCAGATAATCAACTATCTCACGCGTGCCGGAACCCTGCTCGCGCAGGATCCACTGCGCCTGAGCCAGCCGCTCCAGCGTCACCTCCCCCTGCAGCAGCGTCGAGGCCGGCGAGGCAAACACCACCAGCTCATCCTCCAGCCAGGGTTCAGCAATGATATCCACGTTATGGCACGGCCCTTCAATCAGACCGATATCCACGCGGAAGTCGATCACCGCGTTAATGACGTCCTGGCTGTTGCCCACGCTCATCTCCAGCGGCAGGGTCGGGAAATCCCGGCGGTAGCGGGCGATGACTTCCGGCAGAATATAGTTGCCGATGGTGCTGCTGGCGTACACGCGGATTGCGCCGTTGTCTTCGCGGAACAGCTGTTCGATCTCAATGGCCTGTTCCAGCAGCGCCAGCGCGCGCGGGTACAGCAGGCGGCCGTGTTCATTCACCACCAGCCGCTTCCCTACCCTGTCGAAAAGCTGCACGCCCAGCTGCCCTTCGAGATCGGTCAACGCGGCGCTGACCGCGGATTGGGAAAGCGACAGCATCTGCGAGGCCTGGGTTGTGGACCCGCTTTTCAGCACTTCGGCAAACACTTCCAGCTGACGCAATGTTATGTGCATGGTTATCTACCACTTATATCTGTCTCTTATACACATCTGACGCTGCCGACGAC
>CAMKZP010000454.1 GCA_946477805.1 uncultured Enterobacter sp. | reverse complement strand
CAGGCCGATATCGAAGTCGATAACGACAGTTTTCTTTCCCTTCTGGGCCAAACCGGTAGCGATGGCCGCGCTGGAGGTGGTCTTGCCAACGCCTCCTTTACCCGAAGTCACAACAATAATGCGTGCCATAGAAATTCCTTGTTAAAAAGGGATCAATTCAACGGTTGAACAGTCAAAGCGTCGTCTGCCAGTCGCAGGCGTGCCGCTTTGCCATAAAATTCGGCTGGGATCTTGTCGCTCAGCCAGTATTCCCCTGCGATGGACACCAGTTCCGCCGTCAGGTGAGAACAAAAAATTTGTGCATCCCTGTCGCCGCCTGCACCTGCAAGCGCGCGCCCACGCATCATACCGTAGACGTGAATATTTCCATCCGCAATCAGTTCTGCACCCGCGCTGACGTGGTTTGTAACAATTAGATCACAGTTTGGCGCATAAATACGCTGACCGGAACGAACCGGCACATCAATCAATCGCGTTTTTGTGACAGGCGTATCGTTTTGCTGCGGAGGCGGGGGCGTTTGAACGGCAGCAGGGGCCTGACGCGGGGCTTTTTCTTTTCCTTCAGTCAGGATCGGCAGGCCAGCCCGCTCGATTTCTGCTTTTAATTCAGCATTTTTACAGCCGCTGATACCCACGATGCGCAACCCGGTCGAGGAGACGGCCTGCTGGAGAAGTTTCCAGTTTACCGGTGCATCCAGACCGCTGACGTTGACGACAACGGGGGCATGTTTCAGAAAGGCGGGTGCCTGCGCGATTTTGTCTTCTAACGCCTGACGAATAACCTCGGGTTTTGCATCATGCAAATGAACCACTGATAAGGTGAAGCTACTGCCTTTAAGCTCGATGGGCGTGTTTGACATCCTGGCCTTACTCAATTTGCTATTAACCGCAACAGGTCGATGCGATATTCCGAAGAGTATCAGGCATGTTATAGTCAGGAGTATATTGAGGCAAGCAACCACCCATTAATTCAGAGTAAAAACATGTTTTGTGTGATCTACAGAAGTACAAGCCGTGACCAAACCTATCTTTATGTCGAAAAGAAAGACGATTTTTCCCGCGTACCTGAAGAATTAATGAAAAGCTTTGGTCGTCCTCAGCTGGCGATGCTGCTGCCGCTGGACGGGCGTAAAAAACTGGCGGGCGCCGATCTGGAAAAGGTGAAAAAGGCATTAACCGATCAAGGCTATTATTTACAGCTTCCACCGCCACCCGAGAATTTATTAAAACAACATCTTGAGGTGAACGGAAAAAAATAATTCCGACAAGTCCGAAAACAACACATCAACCGTTTAGGGGTCGAGCATGTATCAACATCATAACTGGCAAGGTGCATTACTGGATTATCCCGTCAGCAAAGTGGTCTGCGTGGGCAGCAACTATGCAAAACATATTCAGGAGATGGGCAGCGCGACGCCGGAAGAGCCGGTGCTGTTCATTAAGCCGGAAACCGCCCTCTGCGATATCCGCCAGCCGCTGGCGCTGCCGCAGGGGCTGGGGTCGGTTCACCACGAAGTTGAGCTGGCGGTGCTGATCGGCGCAACCCTGCGCCAGGCGACCGAAGAGCACGTTGAGAAAGCAATCGCCGGCTACGGCGTTGCGCTGGATCTTACCCTGCGTGATGTTCAGGGTAAGATGAAGAAAGCGGGCCAGCCGTGGGAAAAAGCCAAGGGATTTGATAATTCATGCCCGATCTCGGGTTTCGTCCCGGTGAGCGAGTTTGCGGACGATCCGCAGAACACCACCCTCAGCCTGAAGGTGAACGGCGAGATCCGCCAGCAGGGCACCACCGCGGATATGATCCATAAAATCGTTCCGCTGATTGCCTACATGAGCCGCTTCTTTACCCTTAAGCCAGGGGATGTCATCCTCACCGGCACGCCGGAAGGCGTCGGCCCGCTGAGCGGCGGTGACGAGCTTGACGTCAGCCTCAACGGACTGTCGCTGAAAACCCGCGTGCTGTAAAAGCCTTTTGCCGCCCTTATTGGGCGGCAAAACTTGCATCATCGTGCCAGACTCGTTATAAGGTGCGCTTTCTTTTGACGTGTGGACATCCCGATGAACGACATCCCTTTCTGGCAAAGCAAAACGCTCGACGAAATGACCGACGCGGAGTGGGAGTCGCTGTGCGACGGCTGCGGACAGTGCTGTCTGCATAAGCTGATGGATGAAGATTCCGACGAAATCTATTTCACCAACGTCGCCTGCAGGCAGCTGAACATCAAAACCTGCCAGTGCCGCAACTACGAACGCCGCTTCGAATATGAGCCGGACTGCATCAAACTCACCCGTGAAAACCTGCCCACGTTCGAATGGCTGCCGCACACCTGCGCGTATCGCCTGCTGGCGGAAGGGAAGGATTTGCCGAAATGGCATCCGCTGCTCACCGGCTCGAAGGCCGCGATGCACGGCGAGCGCATTTCCGTGCGCCATATTGCGGTGAAAGAGTCTGAGGTGCAGGACTGGGAAGATCACATTATGAATCACCCCAACCGCTGAGCATAAAAAAAACCGCCGAGGCGGTTTTTTTATGGTTGTACGGCCTGATGCCCTCGCCCACGGTAGAGGGCGCAAAAAGGAAAAACGGCAACCGACGTTGCCGTTTTGCTTTTACCTTCCAAAAAGATCGCGTTTCTTCGGCTTAAACGGCTGGGCAATCAGCACCAGCAGCCCCACGACGAAGTAGGCCACGAAAATGCCGACCAGCCACTGCGGCATCTCCAGCGTCAGGAATTCCCACTGGCGCACGGAGCAGTCACCGGAGGCGACAAACACCTGCGGCAGCCATTTATCCAGCGGTAGCCAGCTCGGGAAGCGAGCGGCGAAATCACAGGTCATAAACGGCGATGGATGCAGCTGCATCACGGTGTGCTGCCAGGACAACTCAATCCCTTTCCACGCGCTGTACAGCCAGATAGCGATACCCGCGTAGCGCAGCGGCGTCTTGGGCGCAATGGCACCGACCAGCCCCGCGCCCATAATGCCGAACAGCGCGCAGCGTTCGTAAATACACAGCACGCAGGGCTTCAGCCCCATCACGTGCTGGAACCACAGCGCGACCATTTCCAACGCGAAGGCGGTCAGCGCCATTAATAACCACGCTCCGCGACCGCGAGAGCACTGGTTCAAAAATCTCAACATAATCATTTCCCTGGAACATGCTAGAAAACGCAGTGTAAACGAATTCGTTTTATGCGCCACAGGATCCTGACGAAATAAAACGTAATCGGATGTTTATCATGCGAAAAGGCAAACGGGCAGCGAACTGCCCGAGAGACCTGTTTTATTGCGCCGCAAGTATACCTGCTTGTATCAACCATTGCGTATAAGGAATGAGGGTAAATTTGACGCACAGCAAGCCGACGATCGTCAGCACCAGCGTGTAGGGCAGGGCCATCCACACCATTTTTCCATAAGAAAGCCGTATGAGCGGGGCGAGGGCGGACGTGAGCAGAAACAGGAAGGCGGCCTGCCCGTTGGGGGTCGCCACCGAAG
>CAMKZP010000453.1 GCA_946477805.1 uncultured Enterobacter sp. | reverse complement strand
GCGCTGTTCTGGTTCCTGTTCGGCGGGATCTTCCTGTTTGGCGATCTTATGGTGCAGGAGCTGGGGAAATCCCTGGCCTACCGGATTATTGGCGGGGCGGTTATCGTCATCGCTCTGCTGGCGGGCTTCGGGCTGGTCGGAAAGGGGCACTATAAAATGTCCACCGACGAGGAGCGCGTCGCCTCATCCGTGCGGCTGAAAAACTGGCTGTTCCTGCCGGCGCTGATGATCCCCGTGGTGACGGTGATCGGCACCCTGTTTCTGAAGGGCGTTTCCGTTGGCGGCGTTTATCTTCTCGACCAGAAACAGCTGACGCTGGCGGCGCTGTGCGTGGCGTGCGTGGCGGCGATCCTGACCGGCTGGTGGCTGACGAAGGGCACGCCGCTGCACGCGGTGCGTCAATCCCGTCGTCTGGTTGACACCATCGGCTGGGCGGTGATCCTGCCGCAAATGCTGGCCATGCTGGGCGGGGTATTTGTCGTCGCCAACACCGGGGATTCCGTGCAAAAGGTGGTGAGCCTGTTTGTGAACCCGGACAGCCGCTTCATGCTGGTGGTGATCTACTGCGTGGGGATGGCGCTGTTCACCATGATCATGGGCAACGCCTTTGCGGCCTTCCCGGTCCTCAGCGCCGGTATTGCGCTGCCGTTCCTGATTAACGTTCATCACGGCAACCCGGCGCCGCTGCTGGCGATCGGCATGTACGCGGGCTACTGCGGCACGCTGATGACGCCGATGGCCGCGAACTTCAACATCGTTCCCGCGGCGCTGCTTGAGCTAAAGGACAAATATCAGGTTATCAAGATCCAGATCCCGACCGCGTTAACCCTGCTGGTGGTGAACGTGTTCTTAATGTATTTCCTCGTCTTTCGCTAAGGAGCTGTTATGGAATTAACGCAACGTCAGGCCGACGCGTTTGCCCGGATGCCTTTAACCTACCTGCGCCAGGAATATCCGAACCACATTATGCATCTGCTTAATGATGACGGCGACGTCCTGCCGCCCCGCGAACTGCACCCGATATTCTACGGCTGCTTTGACTGGCACTCGGCGGTGCACGGCTACTGGCTGCTGCTGCGCTGCGTGCGCCTCTATCCGGAGCTGCCCTGTCGCGACGAGGTTATCGCGCTGTTTGACGAACACATCACGCAGGAGAACGTTGCGCAGGAGCTGGCCTACTTCAACGCGCCGTTCCGCGCCTCTTTCGAGCGCCCCTATGGCTACGGCTGGCTGCTGGCGCTGGCGCAGGAGCTAAAGCAGTCGACGCTGCCGCAGGCCGAAAGCTGGTATCAAACCCTGCAGCCGTTAACCCAGGATATCCGTAACCGGCTGGTGGACTACCTCAGCAAGCTGACCTATCCGATTCGGGTCGGGACGCACTACAACACGGCGTTTGCGCTGTCCCTGGGTCTGGACTACGCCCGCGAGGTGAAGGACGGCGCGCTTGAGCACGCCATTCTTGAGGCCGCAACGCGGTTCTACTTTGCGGATACGCGCTATCCGGCGCACTACGAGCCGGGCGGCGACGAGTATATTTCCGGGGCACTGACCGAAGCGCTGCTGATGAGCAAGGTCGCGGATAACTTCCCGGCGTGGTTTGATGATTTCCTGCCTGACGTGGGCGCGGTGGCGGCTCTGATGAACCCGGCGGAGGTGAGCGACCGTACCGATCCGAAAATTGCGCATCTTGACGGATTAAACCTCAGCCGCGCCTGGTGCATGAAGCATATCGCGAAGGCGTTGCCGGAAAACCATGCCGGGCAGCAGGCGCTGGGCGAGGCGGTAGAAAAGCACCTGCTGGCGAGCTTCGCGCTGCTGGCGCTGGAGTAACAACATCGGGTGCAGCGCTGACGTGACGCTGCACCCTAACTCAGGCGGGCGATTGCTCCGCTTTTCGCAGGCGGCTTACGCTGAACAGCACCGCCGCCGCCGAGGCCGCCACGGCCATCCACAGAGCCATGTGTACGCCTGCATGGTTTGCCACCGCCAGCAAAACGCCGACAGCGGCGGCTCCGAGGCATTGTCCGAAGGTTCTTACGATGGACAGCACGCCGGATGCATAGCTCGCATATTCCCTCGACACGTTCGAGAGCATCTCGCGGTTGTTAGGGCTCTGAAAACACCCGAATCCCATCCCGCAGACCAGGCTTCGCAGGCAGATATTCCACGCCGAAGGGCTGGTGGGCAGCGTCGCCAGAAGCGTTAATCCCACCACAAAAATCACCAGCCCCAGGGTGGAAATCAGCGGGGCAGAGAGAGTATCTGCCCAGCGGCCCGCGTGCGGCGCAATCAGGACTATACCGAGGGGCCAGGGCGTAAACAGCAGCGCGGAAGCGACGGGGCTAAAGCCGTACAGGCTCTGAAACAGGAACGGCAGCGCGACGAACGTGATGCCCTGGCTGATAAAGGACGCCAGCGAGGTTAACGCCGCAAGGCTAAAGCGACCGTTCTGAAAAATGACGGGGGGAAGCAGCGGGCTGCGCGCGCGGCGGATATGCCTGATAAACATCAGGCCGCTGACCAGCGCCAGCGCCCCCCATCCTGTCGGCTCAACGTTCAGGCCGTGGCGCGACGTCAGGCCGTTGGCCGCCATAATCGTCGCGCCCAGAAACGTGGCTGAAAGCGCGGCGCCGGGCGTATCGAAGGGCGCGCTGACGGATGCGCTTTTTCGCGGCAGCGACCGCCATGCCAGCCAAAGGGCAACCGCGCCGGGAATGACGTTGATGGCAAACAGCCATTGCCAGCCAAGCGCGTCCACTATCGTGCCGCCCAGAACGGGGCCAATGGCGCTGCTGGAGGCGATGAGCAGGGCGTGCAGCCCCAGAATGCGGCCAAGCAGCCGTCCTGGAAACACGGAGCGAAGAATAGCAGGCGCGATGCTCAGCGTTGCCGCGCCGCCGATCCCCTGCAAAACGCGCATTGCGGTGAGCAGTTCCGGCGTGTTTGCCAGGGCGCAGCCGGCTGACGTCAGCGTAGAGGTGGCGAGGCCCGCGAGAAAAACCGGGCGGTATCCCACGCGGGCGGCGAGCGCGGCAAAGATTGCCAGCATCATCGCCGCGGAGAGCAGATAGCCGTTGGCGAACCAGACGGCTTCATTTGCGGGGATCTGCATCCCGGCCGCCATCGACGGCAGGGCGATGTTAATCATGGTGCCGTCGAACACCCCCATCAGCGTGGTGGTCATGACCGCAGCCATTACCCAGGCCCGCTCGCGTCCGGGTAATCCCTCGTCACCCGGCAGGTTTAAAAATAGCGTCATCGCGCGTCCTCAGTGAAAGAAAGGTGATGACGAAACTATAATCATGGGTTATACAAGGCGGAAGACGCAGCCGCTGCACTTAATGGTTGCACGCCACGCCTGTTATGAGGAACCCACGTGTCCGATCCGGATTTCAACTTACTCGTCGCGCTGGAGATACTGCTGGCCGAGGCCAGCGTAGCGGGCGCGGCGCGGCGCTTAAACCTGAGCACCTCCGCCATGAGCCGCACGCTGGGCAGGCTGAGAGAA
>CAMKZP010000452.1 GCA_946477805.1 uncultured Enterobacter sp. | reverse complement strand
ACTTGACGCTTTCATCCAGCGCGCGGTCAGTTCCGTTCCCGTCAGCGGGACGTCCCTTATCTCCTCGCTGTACGGCGACGCGCTTTCCCATCGCGGCGGCGAAATCTGGCTGGGGAGCCTTGCCGCACTGCTGGAGGGAATGGGGTTTGGCGAACGTTTCGTGCGTACCGCACTGTTCCGCCTCAACAAAGAGGGCTGGCTGGACGTTTCCCGCATCGGGCGCCGCAGCTTTTACCGCCTGAGCGACAAAGGGCTGCGCCTGACCCGACGCGCGGAGAGCAAAATCTATCGCGCGGAGCTGCCCGCCTGGGACGGGAAGTGGCTGCTGCTGCTGTCTGAAGGGCTGGATAAAACCACGCTGGCCGATGTGAAAAAACAGCTTATCTGGCAGGGGTTTGGCACGCTGGCGCCGAGCCTGATGGCCTCGCCGTCGCAGCATCTGGCGGACGTACAGTCGCTGCTTCACGACGCGGGCGTGGCGGAAAACGTCATCTTCTTTGAAGCCCACTCGCCGCTGGCGCTGTCGCGCGCGGCGCTGCGTTCGCGGGTGGAAGAGTGCTGGCAGCTGACCGAACAGAATGCGATGTACGAGACGTTTATCGATTCGTTCCGCCCGCTGCTGCCGCTGCTGAAGGAGGCGGAACCGGGCGATCTGACGCCGGAACGCTGCTTCCAGATCCAGCTGCTGCTGATTCACTTTTACCGCCGCGTGGTGCTGAAAGATCCGCTCCTGCCGGAGGAGCTTCTCCCCGCGCACTGGGCGGGCCAGAGCGCGCGGCAGCTCTGCATCAATATCTACCAGCGCGTGGCGACGGGGGCGCTGGCGTTTGTCAGCGAAAAGGGGGAAACCTCCGTGGGCGAGCTGCCCGCGCCCGGTACGCTCTATTTCCAGCGCTTTGGTGGTCTTCATATCGCATAAGGAGTGAGAATGCCGATTTATCAAATTGACGGCCTGACGCCGGTGGTCCCGGACGAGAGCTACGTTCACCCGACGGCGGTGCTGATTGGTGACGTGATCCTGGGCAAGGGCGTTTACGTTGGCCCAAACGCCAGCCTGCGCGGGGATTTTGGCCGCATCGTGGTGAAAGACGGCGCCAACATTCAGGATAACTGCGTGATGCACGGCTTTCCCGAGCAGGACACGGTGGTGGAAGAGGACGGGCACATCGGCCACAGCGCCATTCTGCACGGCTGCGCGATCCGCCGTAACGCGCTGGTGGGCATGAACGCGGTGATCATGGACGGCGCGACGATCGGCGAGAACAGCATCGTCGGCGCGGCGGCGTTTGTGAAGGCGAAGGCGGAGATGCCCGCCAACCATCTGATCGTCGGCAGTCCGGCAAAAGCGATTCGCGAACTGAGCGCACAGGAGATCGCGTGGAAGCGGCAGGGCACCAAGGAGTATCAGGTGCTGGTGGAGCGCTGTAAGCTCACGATGCATCAGGTTGAGCCGCTGCGCGAGGTGGAAGAGGGGCGCAAGCGGCTGACGTTTGATGAGAATTTACGGCCGAAGTCGGCGGGTCAGGGCGGCTAAGCGCAGGCCTGACTCCCCGGCGGCGTTAATTTATCTCCGGCAACCGCTGCAGATGCCCGTGGCGCACGCCGCGCTGGGCGATGACATCGTCCGCGAAGTGCTGAACGTCGCCCATATCGCCTTTCAGCACGGCGATTTCCAGGCAGTCGTCGTGGTTAATATGCACGTGCAGCGTGGCGACGGAGAGATCGTGATGATGGTGCTGGGCGGAGACAATCCGGCTGGCGAGATCGCGTTTCTCGTGCTCGTAGACATACGAGAGCACCGCAAATCCCCGGGTGCCGTGTTCCTGCAGCGTTTCCTGCGCCAGCGCGTCGCGCAGAATGTCGCGGATCGCTTCTGAACGGTTATTGTAGCCGCGGCGCTGGCTCAGGCCGTCGAGCGTTTCCAGTAGGTCGGTGTCGAGAGTAATGGTGACGCGTTGCATATGTTTTAACCTTGCATCAGGGCGCGACGGCGCAGGGGAAATGCGGGTAGTACCGCGTTTTGTAACAGACGTCCGGCGTCGGACGAGAAGGTTAAGCTTTCGCCCACGGCCTGCGTTTCGACGATCTCTCCCTCCTCCATGACCATGACCCGCTGGCAAAAGCGCTCAACCAGGCGTAAATCATGGGTGATGAACAGGCAGGCGGTGCCGGACTGCTGCTGGCGTTTTTTAAGCAGGCGGATCGCGTTTGCCTGCAGCACCAAATCGAGGTTCGAGAGCGCTTCATCGAGGATAAGCAGTTTCGGCTCAACGACCAGCGCGCGTGCCAGACACACGCGCTGGAGCTGCCCGCCGCTCAGCTGCAGCGGCCGCTTGTCGAGCGCGCTGTCGTCCAGCTCAACGGCGTGAAGCATCTCGCGGGCCCTGGCCAGCTGCTCTTTTTTGGTCAGCGACAGCAGATGGCGCATGGGCTCACGTAAAATATCCCGCACGGTTTTACGCGGGTTGAGCGCGCTGATGGCGTCCTGAAAGACCATCTGGATCTCCCGACGAAACGCCTTTTGCTGCGCGCGGTTTAACCCCGGAAGCGGCGCGCCCCGCCAGCTCACGCTCCCCTCAGCCGGTGATTCGAGGCCGATGAGCATGCGCGCCAGCGTGCTTTTCCCGCAGCCGCTGCGCCCCAGCAGGGCGACGGTTTCACCGCTTTTCAGCTCCAGAGAGACCGCTTTTAGCACCGCATGAGGCTGATGCGTGCCGCGAAAACCGGCGTGCGCATAGTGATGTGAAAGCGCGGATACGCTGAGTAACGTCATGATGCCAGCTCCATGCCGTACAGGGCGAGATGCGCCGCTACCAGGCCGCGCGTGACGGGGTGGCGCGGCGCGCGAAAGAGCGTTTCAACGTCGCCTTGCTCCACGATCCTGCCGTGCTCCATTACCGCCACGTCGTCCGCCAGCCGCGCGACCACGCCCATATCGTGCGTCACCAGCAGCATGCCGGGCGCGCGCTTTTGCATTATGCCGGCCAGCAGGTCAAGAATTCGCGCCTGGGCCACCGCGTCCAGATCGGTGGTAGGCTCGTCGGCGACGATAAACGGCGCGTCGCACAGCAGCGCCATGGCAATCATCACGCGCTGCAGCATGCCGCCGCTCATCTCGAACGGATAAAGCCGCAGCGCGCGCGACGCGTGCTCCAGCCCAACGGCGTCCAGCGCTGCGAGGAGCGTCGCGTCGTCAGCGGGTTTGCCCAGCGCCCGGCAGGTTTCTCGCGCATGGGTTCCCATGGTGTGCAGGGGGTTAAAGGCGCTGCGCGGGTTCTGCATAATCGTCGCCACCACGCTGCCGCGCAGATCGCAGGGCGCAGCTGGCCTGCCGTCAACCAGAACGGCGCCGGACGTTTGCCGCACGCCCGGGGGCAGAATGCCAAGGGCCGCCGCGCAGGTCAGCGATTTACCGCTGCCGCTGCTGCCAACCAGCGCCAGCACGCGTTTGCGCCGCAGCGTTAAAGAGACGCCGTGCACCAGCGGATGCCCGGCCTGCAGGGAGAGGTTTTGCAGTTCAA
>CAMKZP010000451.1 GCA_946477805.1 uncultured Enterobacter sp. | reverse complement strand
GTCTTATCTCGCCGTTGAGCTTGAAAAGCTGATCACCGACCAGTTTCGCGTGTCGGCGTAACGGGTATCAGGCCCGTTGAGGTGATGACGCCTCGGGCCTCGGGCGATGAGAGAAAGCTGAGCAGCGCTTTTCCCTTCTCGGGGTGAATCGCCCCCTCGGTTACCGCCCCTGCAAAGCGCGTGATGTACTGCAGTTCGCCGGGTAATGGGCCCACGAAAGTGACGCCCGATACCGGCAGAAGTTCGCTGACCTGCTGAAAGCCCAACGTATATTTCCCTTTCGCCACTTCCGAGGCCACAGGAATACGCTCAATCCTGTGGGCCTTATCCTTCAGCTGGCTTTCAATGCCCAGCCTGCGGAAAAGCTGGCTCTCAACGTACCTGCCGCTTGCGCTGTCGGAATAGGCCACGGAGCGTGCGTTGAGCAACGTTTTGCGCAGCGCAGATGCCGTTGAGATATCCGGGACCGGGGCGCCTTTCTGGACCACCATACCTACCGGAGAGTCTGCAAGCTCAACGCGAGCGCCCGGCAAAACCTTACCCTGCTGGTCAAGGGCGTTGAGGGCATCCCCAACCATAATCACCGCGTCTGCTTTTTCGCCTCTCGCAAGACGGGCGGGAATGGCCTGCGGCGTTTTACCCATTGAGGGGCCGGATATCAAAACGATTCTGTCGCCGCTTTTTGCTTCATACTGCACGGCAAGTTTCTCCAGTGCGGCCCTGAAGCCGCCCGAGATCATCACGGTCACGTCCTGTGCGAGAGCGGCGGTGCTGACGGCGCAGAGTAACAGTAAGGCAAAACGGAGTCTGAGGTTGAGCATAGCCATTTATTCCTCCAGAGCGTTTTGCAGGACTAACGCGCGGCGGCGATAGAGGTAAAGCGTCGCCAGCAGGGCGCAGATGGCCGCGAAGCTCATCCAGTAACCCGGAGACGCTTTATCACCGGTGTACTCAATCAGTGCGTTGGACATCACCGGCGTAAAACCCCCGAAGAGGGCCGTCGCCAGGCTATAGGCCAGAGAGAAGCCCGCCACGCGCACTTCTGCGGGCATGATCTCCGTCAGGGCAGGGATCATCGCGCCGTTATACATGCCGTAAAGAAAAGAGAGCCACAGCAGGACGCCCAGCATCATCGAGAAGCTGGGGGCGTTTGCCAGCAGCGTCAGCGCAGGGTAGGTGGTCGCCAGGGCAAGGAGAGTCATGGCAACCAGTACCGGTTTTCGCCCGAACCGGTCCGACAGCGAGCCGCCCACCGGCAGCCAGATGAAGTTTGAGACGGCGACCAGCAGCGTAACCAGCAGGCTGTCCGATGCGCTCAGCATAAGGACTTTTTTGCCAAACGTTGGGGCGTAAACGGTGATGAGATAAAACGCCGTCGTGGTCATTGCCACCATCAGCATGCCGGCGATAACAACCTGCCAGTTTGCGAGCAGCGTTTTAAAGACCTGGCCCATAGCCAGAGAGTGGCGACGCGCGTTGAACGCCTCGGTTTCTTCCAGGTTGCGGCGTAAAAAAAAGATAAACGGCACAATCAGGCAGCCAAACAGGAAGGGAATTCGCCAGCCCCAGTCCCGAATGGCGCTCTCTTCCATGAGGGCGTTAAGCGCAAAGCCCATTGCTGCCGCAATCATAATCGCCACCTGCTGACTGCCGGACTGCCAGCTGGTGTAAAAGCCCTTACGGCCCGGCGTGGCGATCTCGGCCAGATAAACAGATACGCCGCCAAGCTCAGCCCCTGCGGAGAATCCCTGCAGTAATCGCCCCGTCAGAACCAGCAGCGGTGCCCACAGGCCGATACGCTCCCAGGAGGGGATAAGGACAATCAGGAACGTGCCGGCCGCCATAATGGACAGCGTGACGATCAGCCCCTTGCGGCGGCCTACTTTATCGATGTACGCGCCGAGCACGATTGCCCCAATCGGGCGCATTAAAAACCCGGCGCCGAAGACGGCAAAGGTCATCATCAGTGACGCGAATTCACTGCTTGCCGGAAAAAAGGTATGCGCAATGTAGGTGGCATAAAATCCGAACAGAAAGAAATCGAATTGCTCAAGAAAGTTGCCTGAGGTGACGCGAAAAATCGCGCCCGCCCGGGAACGTACGGTTGCAGGTGAGGTTAAGGAAACCATATTTATCTCCAGTTTATTATTGACGTTTTGCTCGTCTGTTCTTGAAAACTGGATCAGGAAAGGCAAAGAGATAAGCGCAATTAGCACATCGGTTAATGCGTGACGTGCATCAATGACGTTTCGTTGACAAGAAGTTACATAAGTAACAATAACTTAACAATATGACGATCTCTCTCGTTCAAATTATGGCTAAGTGACTGATATTACGATTTTGTGAGGTGACGCAGCAGAAAAGGCCAGGCGAGCGTCGCCCGGCCGATAGGATTTAGCGCAGCGCGTTCGCCATCGCGCTGAACATCAGCGATGCCTCAAGCGGCTGTGCGCTGAAAGACGGCTCGGCCTGCGGCCAGGTGGACCACTGGACAATCACCAGGTTTTCCGCCGGGTTGACCATGATCATCTGCCCGAAGATCCCCAGCGCCCAGAGGGAGCCTTTCAGAGAGGTTTGGGCGGAAGGCTCAACGTCGGTGGCATTGACGGGAACCTCATTGTTCCACCACTGGTAGCCGTACAGCCCGCTCGGATGGGCTGGCGAAACTGAACCCCTGGCCTGTGTCCAGGCTGAGGATTCTGCCACCCAGTTTTCCGGCAGGATCTGCTTGCCGTTCGGCAGCGTGCCGTTATGCAGGATGAATTCCCCAAACCGGCCCCAGTCCTCCAGCGTGGCGTTAAACCCGTGCGCGCCCACGTCGTGCTGGCCTTTGCTGTACGAATGCCACACCCCGTCGCTCGCCATGCCGTACGGCTGCCAGATGCTTTGCTCCAGATACGCCGCGAGCGTCATGCCGGTGGCGCGCTCCAGCACGTCGCCGAGCAGCCACGCGCCGCCGGACGAGTAAGACCAGTGCTCCCCGGCCGGGTGTTCCCGGTGTAAACCCGACACCAGCTTGCGCACGCAGTCGTAGGCGCCCGGCCTGGCTTCACACTCGGTGAGCTGCGCGAAGTCTGATTTCGGGTTGGTGTAATCCTCGTTCCACGCCACGCCCGAGGTGTGGGTAATGAGCTGTTTGAGCGTTACGCCGTCCCACGCGGTGCCTTTTAAATCCGGTTCGTATTGGGTGATAAGATCGTCAAGCGAGTGGATTTTGCCCTCTTTTATCGCCACGCCAACCAGCGCTGACACCACCGATTTACCCACCGAGCGCGACGTCCAGAGCGTGGAGTCGGTATTGCCTTCGCCCAGATATTTATAGGCGACCTTGCCGTCCTTCAGCACCAGCATGCCGCTGACGTTCTGACGCTTAAGGTAATCCTGAAGGTTATAAGTCTCTCCCTTCACCCGGTAGCGGGCATCCGTCAGCGGTTTCTCTGCCGCCAGCAGCGGGGTGGCTTTGCCGTGGCGGAACACGTCTCCCGCGTAGTTGCGGTAGTCATTGCGAAAGCCCACGACGCGATCGCTCTGGCTC
>CAMKZP010000450.1 GCA_946477805.1 uncultured Enterobacter sp. | reverse complement strand
GTGGTACTCTGCGTAAGAAACTGAAAAAATACGGCATGAACTGATTTCGATTGGCGAAATGTTGTTTAAAAAGGCGCGAACCGGCATGGGGAAGCGCCTTTTTTATTGCCCCTGCCGCTAGCGTCAACGCTTTGTAAACCTTCGCTTCTCCCGCTTTTAAAGCGCGGATTTTCGTGTATATTTCCACCATCTTACAGACCTTCTTCTCCCGGAATGAGACAATGATTCGTAAATACTGGTGGCTGGTTGTCTTTGCTATCTCAGTTTTCATTTTCGATGCGCTGCTGATGCAGTGGATTGAACTGATGAGCACCGAAACCGATAAGTGTCGTAATATGAATTCCGTGAACCCGTTAAAACTCGTTAACTGCTCCGCCCTCGATTAAGCCGCTATCGTCGCAGAACCACCTGCTATCACCCAGTAAAAACAGGGATTTAAATCCCTTTTAGTCGTTATCTTACGGTGATAATGTCACGCCCTTTCCAACCGCGCTTGCATAACTTCACCCTTGAGTTGAACAGACCATGCTGGTTAGCCAATACAACCAAATCCTCGTAGTCATCTCTTTTGTGGTTGCCATTCTCGCGGCCTATACGGCGCTGAATATGGCGGGACGCGTCGCGGGAAGCCAGGGCGTCGCGGCGCGCGTCTGGCTGGCGGGGGGCGGCGTCGCGATGGGTATTGGCGTGTGGGCTATGCACTTCATCGGCATGCTGGCGATGGATCTCTCCATGCGCATGAGCTACAACGCCGCCCTGACGGTGTTTTCGATGATCATCGCTATCGGTTCATCAATGTTCGCACTGTGGCTTGTGAGCGGCGATCGGCTTCGTTTGCGCCGCCTGCTGCCCGGCTCATGGGTGATGGGAATGGGCATCGTGGCGATGCACTACACCGGCATGGCCGCGCTGGAAGTGACGCCCGGGATCCTGTGGGACAAATCCTGGGTGGCTATTTCGGTAGCGATCGCCCTTGCAGCCTCTCTGGCCGCCCTGTGGCTGACGTTCCGTTTACGCCACGAGGCCGCACAGGTTGCGCTGATGCGCCTCGGCGCCGCCATCACGATGGGGATCGCCATCGCCGGGATGCACTATGCAGGCATGAAGGCCGCACAGTTTCCGACGTCGACCATGGTGCATCACCACGGCATTAACGGGAGCTGGCTGGCGGTGCTGGTAAGTGTGGTGGCGCTCTCCATCCTCGGCATCTCGCTGCTGGTCTCAATGCTGGACGCCCGCCTTCAGGCGCGCACCTCGTTGCTGGCCTCCTCGCTGGCGGAAGCTAACCGCGAGCTGGCTCAACTGGCGCTGCATGATACGCTGACGCGCCTGCCCAACCGCATTCTGCTTGAAGACCGTCTCGATCAGGCCATCAGTAAGGCGGACCGCGAAGGTAACCCTTTTGCACTGATGTTTATGGATCTGGACGGCTTCAAAGCCGTCAATGACGCCTATGGCCACGACGTCGGCGATAAGCTGCTGGTCGAGGTCACGCAGCGTCTGCTGCTGCCGCTGAGAGGCCAGTATACGCTTGCCCGTATCGGCGGGGATGAGTTCGTCCTGCTTGCCGAAACCGACAGCCCGGACGATGCGGCCTCGTTGGCCCACTCGCTGGTACGCGCCATTGATAGCCCGTTCAGCCTGGAGCCTTATGAGCTGGTGGTGACGCTCAGCATCGGGATTGCGCTCTACCCGCACGACGGCAAGACCGCGCGGGAACTGATGTTTAACGCCGATGCGGCGATGTACCACACTAAGCATATGGGGAGGAATGGCTATCATTTCTTCCAGCCGTCGATGAACACGCTCGCCCAGACGCACCTTCAGCTTATGAATGACCTGTGGCTGGCTGCCGATCGCGATGAGCTTCGCCTGCTCTATCAGCCAAAATTCCACGCGCCGGCGGGACCGGTTCTCGGGTTTGAGGCCCTGCTTCGCTGGCAGCATCCAAAACAAGGTTTGCTGACGCCAGATATTTTTCTGCCGCTGGCAGAAAAAACGGGGCTGATTATTCCGATTGGCAACTGGGTTATTAACGAAGCCTGCCGCCAGCTGCGTGAGTGGCACCTGCAGGGTCATCAGGACTGGTCAATGGCAGTCAATCTCTCGACGCTTCAGTTTGAGCAGCCCTCGCTGGTTAAGACGGTTCTCGACTGTCTGGCTCGCCATAGCGTCCCGCCTGAGATGCTGATCCTGGAAGTCACGGAAACCACCGCAATGCGCAATCCCGATGAAAGCGTACGGGTGCTCACGGAGCTGACCGATGCGGGAGTGAAAGCGTCGATTGACGATTTTGGCACCGGCTATTCGAGCCTGCTCTATCTTAAACGGCTCCCGGCCTGCGAGTTAAAAATCGACCGTGCTTTTGTCAAAGAGTTAAGCGGAGAAAGCGAAGATGCCACCATCGTTTCTGCAATTGTCGCCCTGGCAAAAACGCTGAACCTGAAGGTAGTGGCGGAAGGCGTTGAAACCGAGGCTCAGCAGGAATTTCTGACCGAGCTTGGCTGTCACACGCTTCAGGGGTATCTGTTAGGAAAACCCGTAACGGCGCAAACTATTGAAGAAGGTTGCCAGCGCGCAGACCTGCTTGCGCCGAGGCACTCATCATGAAGCAGCTTCGTAAAAGACGGGCGACACGCGCGCGATCTGCAGAGTCGCCATAATATTATCCACCAGCGCAGGCGCCTGCTGGTAAAGATTAATGCTGTCGCTATCCATTAACCAGTTTTTAATTATTCCGCTAAAAAAACCATGTAGTACGATAACCGCCAAATCAATATTGACCTGGGGAGAGAGGGAATTTCTCGCCCTGCACTTTTCCAGCGTAATGCGTAGAGTCTGGTCACTCAAGCCAATACGGTTGCGAATTTCACACTCTGAAATCATATCGCTATTAAATTCACACTTGTGATACAAAATTTGCAGGAGCGCCCACTGACGCGGCTCGTGGGCAATATACTGCAGGCCGGTGATAAACTGCTCGCGAAGTATTAACAGAGGATCATCATTTTCTGACAGTAACAGCCTGTCACGGATAATTTCGCGCAACGGCTGCTGCTGTTCCCAAATGGCGTTAAATATTTCTGCCTTACTGGAAAAATGCCAGTACACGGCCCCGCGCGTGACCTGCGCGGCATCAGCAATATCCGTGAGCGTCGTGTTAGCGACGCCCCGCGTAGCAAACTGCACGATAGCGGCTTCGATCAGCTGCTGCCGGGTCTTTTGAGCATCTTCTTTCTTTTTCCGCGCCATCGTCGCCACTCGTTTCCCATAGGGTTAATTCGCTTGCAAGAGATAAAGCCGGGGCTTATTCAATTCAGTATTCACCAGAATCAGGTTTACCGTTAAGCAAAAAAAGTCACCACGTTTTATTTATAAAGCAGACAAATGAATCTAGGTAATTAAATTCACCAAAAATATACCTCAAGGAAATTACATATCATTTATTGCATCACTTTGTCATAAATTTATTGCTGGATGCATCGGGTTTAATTCTGATTTTAGCGTTCAGCACCTGTCTCTTATACACATCTGACGCTG
>CAMKZP010000449.1 GCA_946477805.1 uncultured Enterobacter sp. | reverse complement strand
CATTGCCGCAGAAGGGGCGCTGCCCTATCCGCCGGGCGTGCTGTGCGTGGTGCCCGGCGAGGCGTGGGGCGGAGCGGTGCAGCGCTACTTCCTGGCGCTGGAGGAGGGCATCAATATGCTGCCGGGCTTCTCTCCGGAGCTGCAGGGGGTTTACAGCGAGAAGGATGCGGACGGGATCAAGCGGCTGTATGGGTACGTATTGAAGTAAAAGCTACTCTCCCCAGAAAAGACGGCTCCGCCCAGTCCCCTCGCCCCTTTGGGGAGAGGGTTAGGGTGAGGGGCCTACAATACTTCAAACCGCACTTCGCCGGTACATCCTCCGCGGATGCCCAATCTTCCCGTAAAGCATCTCCACGCTCAGAAAGCCCGCTTCAACGCAGTGCTCCAGATAGCGCCGGGTCGTGGTTTTGCTTAATCCCGTTTCGCTCACCACTTCATCCACCGAAAAACAGTGCGTGGCTTTGTCGTTAAACAGCATCTGCACCCGCGCCAGCGTATTCTCCTCAATGCCTTTGCTGCCGTTATCCTGGCGGTAATTTTTCGCCTGCAGCTGATAGAGTGAGTCGACGTTCTGCTGGTCAACAATTTTCCAGACGCGCTGCTGCTCGGCGAACTGCACAAAGCGCTCCAGCGACTGGCTGAGCCGCTTCCAGGAGACGGGTTTCAGGATGTAATCAAACGCCCCGTTGCGAATGGCCTGGCTGCAGGTATCCATGTCGCTGGCGGCGGTGATGAAAATCACCGAGCAGTTGGCGCGGGCCAGCATCGGGTTGCTGATGAGGGTGATGCCCTTGCCGTCCGGCAGGTAGTTATCCAGCAGCATCAGCTGCGGCTGCTTGCTCTCAAGCTGTGCCTGCGCGTCCGCCAGCGACGAAGCAATGCCGATTAGCCTCAGGCGCGGGTGTTTCCCGATCAGCTCCGCGTGCAGTTGCGCCAGTTCGTTCTCGTCTTCAACAATCAGTACGTCGATAAGTTCATGTTGCATAATCAGTATCTTCCAGTTCCTGAGCGGGACGTCGGGCGGTGCCCGTGGCGGGAATAAACAGAGAAAAAATAGCGCCGCGCGGAGTGTTATCGGCAACTTCTACGGTGCCGCCAGCCTGCGTGACGTAGCTTTCGATCAGATACAGGCCAATGCCGTGATCGCCGCGCGTTTTGGTGGTGATGCCGCGTTCAAATATCCGCTCACGGATCGCCGGGGAGATGCCGACGCCCTGGTCGGCCACTTCGATAATCAGCTCCTGCTCGTTCAGCTTGATCAGCACGTCTACCGGCGCATGCGGAAGCGGCGCGCGCTGCGTCGCTTCAATGGCGTTATCCAGCAGGTTCCCGATAATCGAGATAAGTTCCGATTCATGCAGCGTCGGGAGCGGTTTATCCATGCGGCAGGCCGGGTCAAAATTCAGCTCAACGCCCTTCTCGCGGGCGCGGGCGGTTTTCCCCAGCAGCAGGCCGCAAAGCGTCGGGGAGCTAAAGCGTGACGAGATAAAGTCCAGCAGCTCCTGCGCGTGCTCCGACTGCGCCTGAATATAGCCAATTGCCTCTTCATAGCGCCCCATGTGCAGCAGGCCGGAAAGGGTGGTCATCCGGTTGAGCTGCTCGTGGCGCATGATGCGCAGGTTATCGACGTAGCGCTTAACCTGGCTGAGCTGGGCGCTGAGGGAGTCGATCTCGTTGCGATCGCGGAAGGTGATCACCCAGCCCTGGAGTGAATCCTCCAGCATGATCCGCACACGGCTGGCAATGACCGT
Organism: uncultured Enterobacter sp.; assembly: GCA_946477805.1. GTDB lineage: Bacteria > Pseudomonadota > Gammaproteobacteria > Enterobacterales > Enterobacteriaceae > Enterobacter. Next base: position 1,791 of record CAMKZP010000449.1, on the reverse strand, counting down.
GAGCTCGTTAAAGCGGCAGATTTCGTCGTGAGTATCTTTCTCCAGCATGGTCCGGGCGTTGAAGAACGGAACCGGGTCGATCACCTGGCCTATCAGCTGGCCGCGAAGCGCCCGCACGGGCTGGCTCAGGCCAAGCAGCTTGCGCGCGGCCTGGTTGATCACCTCAATGCGCAGATCGTCATCGATGGCGATCACCCCTTCATAAATGGACTCCATCATCGCCTTTTGCTGGCGCACCAGCAGGCCAATTTCGCGCGGCTCAAGGGAGAAAATCTGCTTTTTAATGCCGCGAGTGAAAAACCACGAAAAGATAAACAGGGCGATAAGCAGCAGCACGGCGGCAATCAGGATGTTGACCACCTTATTGACGGTGATGGTATCCAGGTAGCTGGTGAGATACCCCACCGAGACAATCCCGACCACCTGCCCGGCATCGTTAAAGATGGGCGCTTTGCTGCGCAGCGAAATGCCCAACCCTCCCTTACGGATGGTGGTGGTGCTTTTTCCGCGCAGCACCTCTTCGTTATCTCCGCCGACCAGCGTTTTGCCTACCCGGTCGACAAAGACGGAGTGAAACAGATGCAGCCCCTTATTATCGCCAATCACAATAAAGCTGGCGTCGCTGTGGGTGGCTAATTTTTGCATAAACGCGTGGATGCCCTGGATATCCTTTTGTTCAACTTCAACGCGCAGGGAGGGAATAAGCGCTATCTCTTCAGCCTGTATTCTGGCGCGCGCGCTCATCTCCTGATAAAGCTGTCTGCCGACATCAACGTAATAATATCCACCCAGCAGCGCGAATAGCACTGAGAAAAAAGCAACCAGCGAAATAAACAGCTTTATCTGAAATGACACTTTCATGACTATCACGCCGGGTATCAACAAGGCAGGCTAATATATCATCTTTTCCCTTACTGGCGCCCGCTTTGCCGAAAACTTGTGATCCCTTGCACAGCACGGCCTGTAAAAGAATTATCCGAAAGGCTTGCGGGCTTAAGGTTAAATTCATAAATGTTATTTGATTGTTCATTCTGGAAAAGAAACCATAAAAACCGCGGCGATAAATAAGGTGTAAATCACATTAAATAAAAGAAACCATTAAAACCATAGTCGCCATAAAAACTTCGATTTTATTTTGCCATTCCTCACATAAAGTAAGCCTTTGTGACTTTAAGCTGAACCGACAAAATAACTAAGGGGCTTATTATGAGCACAACTGACGATTCTTTCTCTGTTACCCACGACCCGATGGATATTCCACGCCCTTCGCTTAAAGAGCGCTGGTGGCATATTATGGATACCTGGAAAATTGGCATTATTCCTCTGCCGCTGTTCGTGCTGGCGGGCGCGCTGATTGCCATTGACTGCCTCGGCGGAAAGCTGCCGAGCGATATCGTGGTGATGGTCGCTACCCTGGCCTTCTTCGGCTTCGCCTGCGGCGAGTTTGGCAAACGCCTGCCGATTGTCGGCAAGCTCGGCGCGGCGGCGATTTGCGCCACCTTTATCCCCTCCGCGCTGGTCTATTACGGCCTGCTGCCGGACGTGGTGGTGGAATCCACCACTAAGTTCTACAAATCCACCAACATTCTCTACCTCTACATCTGCTGCATTATCGTTGGCAGCATTATGAGCATGAACCGCACGGTGCTGATCCAGGGCTTCCTGCGCATCTTCTTCCCGATGCTGTGCGGGGAGATCGTCGGCATGATCGTCGGCATGGGCGTGGGTATGGCGCTGGGGCTGGAGCCGTTCCAGATCTTCTTCTTTATCATTCTGCCGATCATGGCGGGT
>CAMKZP010000448.1 GCA_946477805.1 uncultured Enterobacter sp. | reverse complement strand
GCCCTGCGCGGCCTGTTTGAAGCGGAAGATCTCTTTGCCTCGGCGGTGGTGTGCGGTGCGCTCACCACGGAAGCCGTGCTGGGCTCGCGTCGCCCGTTCGACGCCCGTATCCACGAGGTGCGCGGCCAGCGCGGGCAGATTGACGCCGCGGCGATGTACCGCCACGTGCTCACCGATGCCAGCGAGATCGCGGATTCACACCACAACTGCGAAAAAGTGCAGGACCCGTATTCTCTGCGCTGTCAGCCGCAGGTGATGGGCGCGTGCCTCACGCAGCTGCGCCAGGCGGCAGAGGTGCTGCTGGTGGAGGCCAACGCGGTGTCCGATAACCCGCTGGTCTTTGCACAGGAAAACGAGGTGGTATCCGGCGGGAATTTCCACGCCGAGCCGGTAGCGATGGCGGCGGATAACCTCGCCCTGGCGATTGCCGAAGTGGGGGCCTTATCCGAACGCCGCATTGCGCTGATGATGGATAAGCACATGTCCCAGCTGCCGCCGTTTCTGGTGCGCAACGGAGGGGTGAACTCCGGCTTTATGATTGCGCAGGTCACGGCTGCAGCGCTGGCGAGCGAGAACAAAGCGCTGGCGCATCCGCACAGCGTGGACAGCCTCCCCACCTCGGCGAACCAGGAGGATCACGTTTCGATGGCCCCCGCTGCCGGGCGTCGTTTATGGGAGATGGCATCCAACACCCGCGGCGTGCTGGCGGTGGAATGGCTGGCGGCGTGTCAGGGGATCGATCTTCGTGAAGGGTTAAAATCCAGCCCGCTGCTTGAGCAGGCGCGCCAGATACTGCGCGAACGCGTCACGCATTACGATGACGACCGCTTCTTTGCCCCGGATATCGACAGGGCGATGCAGCTTCTGGAAGAGGGAAGGCTGGTAGGGCTGTTGCCTTCGGTGCTGTGATTTTCCCCTCACCCCGGCCCTCTCCCCAGAGGGGAGAGGGTGGTTTACGTCCCCTCTCCCCTTTGGGGAGAGGGTTAGGGTGAGGGGCCATCAGCCCGCTCGATTACGAATACATCGCCGTAATCGACGCGCTGCCCAGCGAATGGAAGTGCACGTTAAAGCCGACCATCGCGCCGCTCGCGCCTTCGTCTACCTCGATTTTCTCCACGTCCAGGGCGTGCACCGTGAAGATATAGCGGTGGGTTTCGCCTTTCGGCGGCGCGGCACCGCCGTAGCCCGCTTTGCCAAAATCTGTGCGCGTCTGGATGGCGCCGTCAGGCAGGGCAACCAGGCCGGAGCCGGAACCCTGCGGCAGCACGCGCGTGTCCGCAGGCAGGTTCGCCACTATCCAGTGCCACCAGCCGGAGCCGGTGGGGGCGTCCGGGTCGTAGCAGGTCACGACAAAGCTTTTGGTTCCGGCGGGAACCTCGTCCCACGCCAGATGCGGGGAGATATTATCCCCCTGGTAGCCCATTCCGTTGAACACGTGGCGCTCCGGCAGCTTCTCGCCGTCGCGCAGATCTTTACTGATGATTTTCATACGGTTTACCCTCGTTAATCACGCGTTCAGAAAGTGTAACGCATGGGGCTAAATCGTGAAATGCGCGGGAATGTTAACGGCTGTAACCACCGCGGCGGTGAGTTTACGCAGCTGCTCCCGGGTAATGATATACGGCGGCATCAGGTAGATTAGCCTGCCGAAAGGCCGCACCCACACGCCCCGATCGACGAAGAAGCGCTGGAGCGCCGCCATGTTTACCGGGTGCGTGGTCTCAATCACCCCGATGGCGCCCAGCACGCGAACGTCCGCGACGAATTCTGCAGCGCAGGCAGCATCCAGCTCTTGCCTGAGCTGCGCCTCAATCGCCGCCACCTGCGTTTGCCACTCGCCGCTCTCCAGAATGGCGAGGCTTTCGCTGGCCACGGCGCAGGCCAGCGGGTTGCCCATAAACGTCGGCCCGTGCATAAAGCAGCCCGCCTCGCCGTCGCTGATAGTGTCCGCCACGCGGCGAGTCGTCAGCGTGGCGGAGAGCGTCATGGTGCCGCCGGTGAGGGCTTTCCCCAGGCACAGGATGTCCGGCGCAATCCCCGCGTGCTCGCAGGCGAACAGCCTGCCGGTGCGGCCAAAGCCGGTGGCAATCTCATCGGCAATCAGCAGAATGCCCTCGCGATCGCACATTTTCCGGATCCGCTTCAGCCACTCGGGATGGTACATCCGCATCCCGCCAGCGCCCTGCACGATCGGCTCCAGGATCACGGCGGCAATCTCATGCCTGTGCGCCGCCATCAGCCGCGCGAAGCCCACCATGTCCATCTCGTCCCACTCCCCGTCGAAGCGGCTCTGCGGAGCTGGCGCAAACAGATTTTCCGGCAGGTAACCCTTCCACAGGCTGTGCATGGAGTTGTCCGGATCGCATACCGACATCGCCCCAAAGGTATCCCCGTGATAGCCGTTGCGGAAGGTGAGGAACCGCTGGCGGGATTCGCCTTTCGCGTGCCAGTACTGCAGCGCCATTTTCATCGCCACCTCCACCGCCACCGAGCCGGAGTCGGCGAGGAAGACGCACTCCAGCGCGTCCGGCGTCATTGCCACCAGACGGCGGCAGAGATCGACCGCAGGCTGGTGGGTTATCCCGCCAAACATCACGTGCGACATCCGGTCAATCTGCGCCTTCATCGCCGCGTTCAGGCGCGGATGGTTGTAACCGTGAATGGTCGCCCACCAGGAGGACATGCCGTCAACGAGCGTTTCGCCGCTGGCAAGATGCAGCTCGCATCCTTGGGCAGACGCTACCGGATAGACGGGCAGGGGCTGAGTCATGGAGGTGTAAGGGTGCCAGATATGCTGCTTGTCGAAGGCGAGATCGTCCTGGGTCATAATCGACTTGTAAACCATTTTGAAAAGTTTTAGGTTTACGAGTATAAACCGAACCGACAATTAACAAAACCCTTTGGAGAAGCCCAATGGCTCACCACGCACGCTGGACAATGTCGCAAGTTACTGAATTATTCGATAAACCTTTCCTGGAGCTGATGTTTGAAGCCCAGCAGGTGCACCGTCAGCACTTCGACCCGCGCCATGTTCAGGTCAGCACGCTGCTGTCGATCAAGACCGGCGCCTGCCCGGAAGACTGCAAATACTGCCCGCAGAGCGCGCGCTATAAAACCGGCCTTGAATCCGAGCGCCTGATGGAGGTGGAGCAGGTTCTTGACTCCGCGCGCAAGGCGAAAAACGCGGGTTCGACCCGCTTCTGCATGGGCGCCGCGTGGAAAAACCCGCACGATCGCGATATGCCGTATCTGGAGCAGATGGTCAAAGGCGTGAAGGAGATGGGGCTTGAGGCCTGCATGACCCTTGGCACCCTCAATGACGACCAGGCGCAGCGCCTCTCGGCGGCAGGGCTGGATTACTACAGCCATAACCTCGATACCTCCCCGGAATTTTACGGCAGCGTCATCACCACCCGCACCTACCAGGAGCGTCTGGACACGCTGGATAAAGTGCGCGAAGCGGGGATCAAAGTCTGTTCCGGCGGTATCGTCGGCCTGATACCGCCGGAACAGACTTTGATCCCCGCTTCGCGCACTTTATCC
>CAMKZP010000447.1 GCA_946477805.1 uncultured Enterobacter sp. | reverse complement strand
CGGCAGCGTCAGATGTGTATAAGAGACAGACATGTGGGACTGGGGCATTTTCATCGGTAGCTTCGTTCCGCCGCTGGTGATTGGCGTGGCCTTCGGTAACCTGCTGCAGGGCGTGCCGTTCCACATCGATGAGTACATGCGCCTTTACTACACCGGTAACTTCTTCCAGCTGCTGAACCCGTTTGGTCTGCTGGCGGGCGTGGTAAGTGTGGGCATGATCATTACTCAGGGCGCGACCTATCTGCAGATGCGTACCGTTGGCGAACTGCACCTGCGTTCCCGTGCAACAGCTCAGGTTGCTGCACTGGTGACCCTGGTCTGCTTCGCGCTGGCCGGTGTCTGGGTGGTGTACGGTATTGACGGCTACGTGGTTACGTCTGCTATCAACCACGCTGCGCCGTCTAACCCACTGACCAAAGAAGTGGCGCGTCAGGCGGGTGCCTGGCTGGTGAACTTCAACAATACGCCTGCTCTGTGGGCTATCCCGGCGCTGGGCGTCGTGCTGCCGCTGCTGACGATCCTGATGTCTCGTCTGGAAAAAGGCGCAATGGCGTTCGTGTTCTCCTCACTGACCCTGGCGTGCATCATCCTGACTGCAGGTATCGCGATGTTCCCATTCGTCATGCCGTCCAGCACCATGATGAATGCCAGCCTGACCATGTGGGATGCAACATCCAGCCAGCTGACGCTGAACCTGATGACCTATGTCGCTTGTGTATTCGTACCGATTATCCTGCTCTACACCAGCTGGTGTTACTGGAAAATGTTCGGTCGTATTACTAAAGAACATATCGAAAGCAACACCCACTCTATGTACTAAGTCAGGAGCTGATTATGTGGTATTTCGCATGGATTTTAGGGACGCTTCTTGCCTGTGCATTTGGCATCATCACCGCCCTGGCGCTTGAGCACGTTGAAGCGACCAAAACGGGTGAAGAAAAGCACTGATGAATATCATTGCGACACTTTATCGTGTCATGGATAAGCGCCCGTTACGGGCGCTTTCCCTTGTGATGGCACTGATGTTAGCCGGCTGCATTTTCTGGGACCCGTCGCGCTTTGCGGCAAAGACCAGCGAGCTTGAAATCTGGCACGGTTTTCTCATTATGTGGGCAGTCTGTACTGGCGTGATCCACGGCGTGGGCTTTCGTCCGAAAGCGCTTCACTGGCAGGGGATCTTCTGCCCGCTGGTTGCCGATCTGGTTCTTGCCGCCGGTTTGATTTTCTTCTTCTTCTGAATAAGAAATGTCCGTTAACGATATGGGCTTACCCGGGCCCATAAAAATTTACTCTCCGTTTACTTTCCCCCATTCCAAACCATCATTCCCGCGCGTATAGTAGCGAAGTTTGAAAGCTCCAACTTTTCTTGTATTACCGGGATGTAAAGTGAATACAACGCTGTTTCGATGGCCGGTTCGTGTCTACTACGAAGATACCGATGCCGGTGGTGTGGTCTACCACGCCAGCTACGTTGCTTTTTATGAACGGGCACGCACAGAGATGCTGCGCCATCATCACTTTAGTCAACAGGTGCTGTTGGCTGAGCGAGTTGCCTTTGTGGTACGCAAGATGACGCTTGAGTATTTTGCGCCTGCCAGACTCGACGATATGCTCGAAGTCCAAACTGAAATTACATCAATGCGCGGGACCTCACTGGTATTCACGCAGCGGATAGTCAATGCAGAGAACACCGTACTGAACTCAGCTGAAGTACTGATTGTCTGTGTTGATCCAACCATAATGAAGCCTCGTGCGCTTCCTAAGTCTATTGTCGCGGAGTTTAAGCAGTGACTGACATGAATATCCTTGATTTGTTCCTGAAGGCAAGCCTTCTGGTTAAACTTATCATGTTGATTTTGATTGGTTTTTCAATCGCATCCTGGGCAATCATCATCCAGAGAACGCGTATCCTCAATGCAGCAGGCCGCGAGGCGGAAGCGTTTGAAGATAAGTTCTGGTCGGGTATTGAGCTTTCTCGTCTGTATCAGGAAAGCCAGGGGCGTCGCGATAACCTTTCAGGCTCCGAACAAATTTTCTATAGCGGTTTCAAAGAGTTCGCTCGTTTGCATCGCGCGAATAATCATGCGCCGGAAGCGGTGGTTGAAGGCGCCTCGCGTGCGATGCGCATTTCCATGAACCGTGAGCTGGAAACGCTTGAAACGCATATTCCGTTCCTGGGCACCGTTGGCTCCATCAGCCCGTATATCGGCCTGTTTGGTACGGTCTGGGGGATCATGCACGCCTTTATCGCACTGGGTGCGGTGAAGCAGGCGACGCTGCAGATGGTTGCGCCGGGTATCGCAGAAGCACTGATCGCGACCGCTATCGGTCTGTTTGCCGCAATTCCGGCGGTAATGGCCTATAACCGCCTGAACCAGCGCGTGAACAAACTGGAACTGAACTACGACAACTTTATGGAAGAGTTCACCGCGATTCTGCACCGCCAGGCGTTTACCAGCACCGAGAGCAACAAGGGGTAAACCATGGCCAGATCGCGTGGACGAGGTCGTCGCGAGCTCAAGTCCGAAATTAATATCGTTCCTCTGCTGGACGTACTGCTGGTACTGCTGCTGATCTTTATGGCGACAGCCCCCATCATTACCCAGAGCGTGGAAGTGGATCTGCCGGATGCGACAGAGTCACAGGCGGTAAGCAGCAATGACGATCCTCCGGTCATCATTGAAGTTTCCGGCGTAGGGCAGTACAGCGTGGTGGTAGAGAAAGATCGTATGGATCAGCTGCCACCTGAGCAGGTCATTGCTGAAGCGCAACGACGCCTGGAGTCAAATCCGAAAACGGTCTTCTTGATCGGTGGTGCGAAAGACGTGCCCTACGATGAAATTATTAAAGCGCTGAACTTGCTCCATAGTGCGGGCGTTAAGTCGGTTGGCTTAATGACTCAGCCTATTTGATCATCTGCGTAGTTTTTGGGAACCGATAGTGTCAAAGGCAACCGAACAGAACGACAAGCTTAAGCGAGCGATAATCGTCTCCGCAGTCCTGCACGTTATTCTCTTTGCAGCGCTGATCTGGAGTTCGTTCGACGAGCACATTGATGCATCTGCAGGCGGCGGTGGAGGATCGTCCATCGACGCCGTCATGGTGGATCCCGGTGCAGTAGTGCAGAACTATAATCGCCAGCAGCAGCAGGCGAGCTCAAAACGCGCTGAAGAGCAGCGTGAAAAACAGGCGCAACAGCAGGCGGAAGAGCTGCGTGAAAAGCAGGCCGCAGAGCAGGAACGTCTGAAGCAGCTTGAGAAAGAACGTTTGCAGGCGCAGGAAGCGGCGAAAGAGCAGGCGGAACAGCAGAAACAGGCTGAAGCTGCCGCTCAGAAAGCCCAGGAACAGCAGAAGCAGGCGGAAGAGGCGGCTGCAAAAGCTGCTGCTGACGCGAAAGCGCAGGCTGATGCCCAGGCGAAAGTCGCGGCCGACGCCGCGAAGAAAGCCGCTGCCGATGCGCAGAAGAAAGCGGAAGCCGAAGCTGCGAAAAAAGCCGCGGCTGACGTGAAGACTGTCTCTTATACACATCTGACGCTGCCGACGAC
>CAMKZP010000446.1 GCA_946477805.1 uncultured Enterobacter sp. | reverse complement strand
GAATGCAGACGGGCGAGCGGGCCAGTACCGAGGATGCGAAGGACTGGGCCAAGACCCGAATGAGCCGTCGAACTGGGTTCCTGACAGACCTGATAACGGACATCGTTACCCGATTCTGGGAGTTTGGCTTTATCCCCCCAGCGGCAGGTGAGGAAATTACCGTCGGATGGTCTGATTTGCTGGCGCCGAGCCAGGCAGAGAAGATTGCCAACATGGATAAACTCGCCGACGTAGCCGTGAAGTCGACGAACGCCTTTGGCCGCTCTGCTATCACAGAAAATGAGATACGCGCAGCGGGCGAACTGCAAGCCCTGCCTGAACTTGATGACGAGGAGCCGCCGGATGGCAATAAGCCAAAGCCTGACCCACTGGCCGACCCAGAATCAGAAGCCGAAAAGTCCGGTGATACCACGGTCGAAAGTTGACCCCACAATGTCGCGTAAATCCGTCAGCAGAATGGATCGCGACATTGAGGACAGGTATTACGCGATTAAGGTGGCACTGAAAGCTTTGTTCGACCAGCGCCTGACCGGGCGAGAGCGTGAGTTTAACAGCCATAACTGGCATTTCCTGTGCCACGACAACGGCGCGGACATGCGGCTCTACCAGGTCAACGCCGGCAAGTTCATCTACGACATGTCGGCGCAGGAGTTGGCGGACCTGCTTGAGGCGGTACAGGGCATTCTCGACGATTACCTGCTGGATGGTGGCGAGCAAAAACTGTGGGCGATGGATTACGTCGTCGCAGAAGCGCAACGCGGCACGCTGGAGGCATTCAACAACCTCTCGCAGCAGTCGCAGGTGTATGCCAGCCAGACGACGCTACAGCAGCTTTTAAGCAGTCCCGGACATCTTAACCAGGTGGCGTCGGCCAGGCTGACCACGTTCAGCGACTGGAAGGTTATCAGCGATACCACCCGCGGCGACCTGACCAACATCATCACCGATGCGGTCGCGCGCGGCGTGAATCCTCGCGAAACGGCCAGTGTCATCAGCAAGCGTCTTGACATATCAATGTCGAAGGCAAAGACCATCGCTCAGACTGAGCAGGTCGGCGCACTGAGGCAGGCGCAATGGAACGAAACGGACTGGGCTGCCGACAGGCTGGGGCTGAATACCGGCCTGCTATGGCTATCAGCGCTCAAGCCAACGACGCGCACCTGGCACGCCAGCCGTCACGGCAAGGTCTACACCACCGAAGAGGTGCGGGACTTCTACGCCGAGAATGGCAACCGGTACAACTGCTATTACAGCCAGATTCCGGCGCTGCTCAACGACGACGGCAGCATATTCAACGAAGGGCTGGCTGATAAGCTTAAGAAAGAGCGCAAGCAGTGGACCGCAAAGGAGGCCGCTTAATCATTTTTTACATGGATAGCGGTAGCTCATGTAAAGCATGATTATTGAGCTTGCCGGTTTATCCCTAAAGCTTGGATTGCTCCTTAGATAACCACCTACCATGTCGGCGATCTGGCCTCTGGTAATTTTGTCATCAGTACAAGCAACGGTACCTTCCATGGCATCCCATACGCCAGTAACGTAGCCCAAATATTCGTTTGCATCACGAAAGTCTTTATCTGTGGCAGACGATTGCTCTGCACGCAAAGAGGATTTGTATAGCTCATATAAATCATTACCTGTCATGAATTCAGCGTGAGCAGGGATCGTCACAATAAATGCTAAAGCCAATAACCATTTTTTCATTTTATTAATCCAAAGGGTTAAACATGAACCTTACCAGTATTCATGTTAAATCCCTCGCCATCAACGCCTCCAACATCTCAACGACCACCATCAACGGCCAGGAACACTACGTCATTCGTGGTGCGGTCCCGATCGTCGATGACATCGTGATGAATGGTGGCCTGTACCCGGCGGAGGAGATTAACAACAGCTACCAGACGATGGAAGGCAAGTTGATGCCTCTCCCGCATCCGATGGTAGATGGCAAGTATGTCAGCGCTAATGACCCGCGCGCCATTAATACCTATCACGTCGGGGCCTGGGCGCAGAACGTCAGCAAATCCGGCGATCAGGTCGTCATGGACGTTTACATCAACAAGGCTGTCGCTGAGACAAAGCCGGATGGCAAACGCCTGATTAACCGTCTCGATGAGATGATCGCCGGTACCAACACCGACCCGATCCACCTCTCTACGGGCCTGCTCACCAACAAAGAGAAAAAGGCCGGGGAGTCGAAGGGGAAGAAGCACTCCTGGATTGCCCGAAACATGCAATTCGACCATATCGCCATCCTGCTGGACGAGCCGGGAGCCGGAACGCCAGAAGAGGGTGTTGGCATGTTCGTAAATGCTGACGGGCAGGAAGGAGAGGTTGAAACCGCCAGCCTCATCGACGCGGCTAACAGCCTCAAAGACGGTCTGCTGAATAAGGTGAAGTTCTTCCTCACCCACAACTCCGATGCCTCCTTCGACGAAATCTACCAGATGCTGCGTGAGGCTATTCGCGCGCCCTCAGACGGTGATGTTTATCGCTATGTGGTGACCGTATGGCCGGACAAATTCATCTACGAAGAGGGCAACAAACTCTTCCAGCAGAAATACCTCATCGACGACAGCACTGTAACGCTGGTCGGTGAGCCACTCGAAGTCGTGCGCAAACCAACTGAGTACGAAGTCAAAACCAACGGAGAAGAAAACCCGATGAAAGAGAAGATGATCGCCGCGCTCAATGCCGCAGGCGTAAAAACCGAGGGGCTGACCGACGATCAGGTCTGGGATGCCTTTAACCAGCAGATGCAGAAGAAAGACGGCGGACAGGCTCAGTTTAATTCTGATGCCATTACCGCTGCTGTGAATGCTGCCATTACTCCGCTGACCGAGAAAATCGGCCATCTGGAAACTCAGCTTCAGGCTAACGCTGAGAAGGACCTCAAAACCAAGCGTGACGCGGTGAAAGCTAAGTTCTCATTCATGGATGAAGCGGCAGTCAACTCGCTTTCTGGCGATGCGCTGAATGCGCTTTATTCGCAGTGCCAGACCAGCACCGGGCTGAACCCAGCATTCCAGGGTAACAGCGAAAAAAGCGACATCCTTACCATGGAGGCACCTGAATAATGGCTCTTGCTCCTCGTTCCCATACCGTAATCGCGGGTCCGGCCCGCAAGAATGACCCTCAGGTCATTGAAGCCCTCTGCAAGGTTGCAATCCTGCCAGGTTCACTGGTCGAACTCGATGCGACCGGGCAGTGGATTTACCACGCAACAGCAGGCGGCACTGGCGTACCTCTGGTGATGCAGCACAACTACATCGGCGGTGGTGATATCCGTGACGCAGTGCCAGCAGGCGATACTGGCGCGGCCATCATGTGTGAAGACGATGTTGATTACCACATGCGCGTCAAAGCAGGTGAAGTGCTGCTAGAAAATGAAGGTCTGGTGTCTGCAGGTGATGGCACCCTGGCTAAATCGACCGCCCCTACCACCGACCACATCCTCTTCTACTCACGCGAGAAATACACCGTTGGCGCTGAAGCCCAGCTCGTGAAAGTTCGCAAATCAGGGAAAGCAACCGCATGAGCATGATCGTATT
>CAMKZP010000445.1 GCA_946477805.1 uncultured Enterobacter sp. | reverse complement strand
GTGTGCTTGTCTGTGATTTTTCTTTTTTTAAGTTTTTGTGTTATTTTCAGTGGTTTTATTATGGGTAACATTTTGAGGTGCTTGCTGTTTGAACGGAATTGATAATACGCTATTCAGAACTTATGGGGTATGTGTTTTTACGTCGAGCGATGGGGAGCTGTTTTAGATTAAATAAATCCTGTCATGTAATCAGAACTGGAGAACGTACAGCGGGAGAATAATCCGGACGGGCTGGAAAAAACTCATCCACCTGCCGGGGCAACACCCTATCTTCATGAGGTGGAAGGATTAACTCTGTATGCCTGTCCTTAAAATCTGTTCACAAAATCAAATATACTCAATAACGCAGTAGAAAGTTTTAGTGACAATGGGAAAGAACAATGACTGGCATGTGTTACTCCCACCCGCCGCACCGACCTTTACCCCGCTTTACACACCCGGCGCCCTGCATGCTCTACAGTATTTTTGCTGCCGCCTTTCGTGCAGCCTTAGCCTTTTTGCTAACGGAGAGCTTGCATGTTAACCCGACGATTGTCCGGCCTGGCGCTGCTGATGGCGCTGGCCTCCCCCGCACTAGCTGCGGATGCCCCCACCTACGGCGAGAAGCTGGACGGTTTTGACTACGGCTGGCCGGTAAAACACTTTACCTTTACCTCGCAAAACCAGCCTCTGGATATGGCCTATCTGGACGTTAAGCCGGAAAAACCCAACGGCCGCACCGTGGTGCTGATGCACGGCAAAAACTTCTGCGCCGGGACCTGGGACGGCACCATCCGCGCGCTGTCGGCAGGCGGCTATCGCGTGATCGCCCCCGATCAGATCGGCTTCTGTAAATCCACCAAACCCGAGCATTATCAGTACAGCTTCCAGCAGCTGGCGGATAACACGCGCGCGCTGCTGAAATCCCTCGGCGTCGATCGCGTGACGGTCATCGGGCACTCCACCGGCGGCATGCTGGCGACCCGCTACGCGCTGATGCGGCCGCAGCAGGTGGAGCAGCTGGTGATGGTCAACCCGATAGGCCTGGAGGACTGGAAAGCACGCGGCGTGCCGCACATTACCGTTGACCAGTGGTACCAGCGCGAGCTGAAGGTCAGCGCCGACGGCATCCGCCAGTACGAGAAAAATACCTACTACGCCGGGGAGTGGAAGCCGGAATACGAGCGCTGGGTCACCATGCTCGCCGGGCTGAACAACGAGCCGGGCAAGGCGCGCGTAGCGTGGAACTCGGCGCTGCTTTACGACATGATCTACACCCAGCCGGTTATCTATGAATTTAGCGAGCTGAAGATGCCGGTATTATTGATGATCGGCACGAAGGACAATACCGCCATCGGGAAAGACCTCGCTCCGCCGGAGATCCGCAAGACGCTCGGCAACTATGCGGTGCTGGGCAAAGAGACGGCGAAGCGCATTCCGCACGCGACGCTGGTCGAGTTCAACGACATGGGCCACGCGCCGCAGATGCAGGATCCTGAGCGCTTCCACGAGGCGCTGCTGAAAGGGCTTCAGACGCGCTGACTGGTCTCCAGCAACAGCCCGCGTAGCCATCTCTGCGCGGGGTTTCGATGCGAACGCCCGTGCCAGGCCATGCTTTTGGTAAAGCCGGGCACGGGAACCGGCGTTTCGCAGACAAACATCCCCGTCTGATTGTCAGCGATGCGCGACGGCACCACGGCAATCATATCGCTTATCGCCAGTACGTCCGGCAGAACCAAAAAGTTGCTCACCGATAACCCCACGTGCCGCATTCGGGCTACCTTCTCCAGCGCGTCATCCGTTACGCCGCGAAAGCTTTCGCCCTCATACGACACCAGCACATGCTCCAGCGCGCAGAAGCGGTCTAACGACAGCGGTTTTCCCGCGTCTGGATGATCGGCGCGCATCATGCAGACGTACCGTTCATCATAAAGCGCGCGGCTGTGAAGTTCGTCCGGCGTGGTGTGCGGCGTCAGCAGGGCGAGGTCGATTTTTCCCTGTTCAAGCCGGGCAGCGAGGCGGTCAGGCTCAACCGGCACCACGCGTAAGCGAATACCCGACGCCTGCACCTTAAGGGCGGCGATAAACGGCACAACCACCGCGCGCAGGGCGTAGTCGGTGGCGGCGAGGGTGAAGGTCAGCCTGGCGGTGAGCGGGTCAAAAGTGACTGGCTGCAGTAGCACGTCAATATCTGCCAGAATGCGTTTGACGGGCGCCGCGAGTTCTTCCGCCCGCGCGGTTGGCACAATCCCGTGCGGGGCGCGAATAAACAGCGGGTCGTTGAAATAGTCCCGCAGGCGGTTGAGCATGCCGCTGACGGCGGGCTGGGTCAGCGCGAGACGCGACGCCGCGCGGGTCACGCTGCGCTCGTCCAGCAGGGCATCCAGCGTTTTCAGCAGGTTGAGATCCAGCGTGCGCAGATCCGCTTTCATGGCGATTTTCCCTCTCTTTTTCGTTCACTATTATGGCGCTGCGTTTCCCGCTATGATGAGCGGCTAGTCTAAGGAGAACGCATGGTCTGGATAATGCTGGCAACGCTTGCCGTGGTGTTTGTGGTTGGATTTCGTGTTCTGACCTCGGACTCCCGCCGCGCCATCAAACGTTTAAGCGAGCGTCTGGGGGTCACCCCGATGCCGGTCGAGTCGATGATTGACCAGTTTGGCAAATCGTCCGGGAATGAGTTCATCCGCTACCTTGAGCGTCCCGACGAGGCGCATCTGCAAAATGCGGCCCAGGTGCTGCTGATCTGGCAGGTCTGCATCGTCGACGGTAGCGAAGAAAATCTTCTCACCTGGCACCGCCTGATGCGTAAAGCCCGTCTGGCCGCGCCGATCACCGATGCGCAAATCCGCCTCGCGCTCGGCTTTATGCGTGAGATAGAGCCCGATCCGCAGGAGCTCAACGCCTTCCAGCTGCGCTACAATCAGCGCTTTCTGCCGGAAGAGGGCGTGTTTTACCTGCACTGATATCACGAACCGTGATGAGGAGTATAAATCATCGTCATTAGATTTATACCACTCACCGGCGCACCATCACCTCATCAATTAACCGATGAGGTGAACCATGAAACAATCCGCCATTATCTGGCCGAACGACTACCTGCCAGGCACCACCGATAACTTTGCGTCTAACGAAATCATCGTCGCTGGCCTGACGGCTAACGAGGTTTGGGCGCAGCTCAACGACACTACCCTGTGGCCGAGCTACTACAGCAACGCCGGGGATATCCGCTTCCACGACGGCAGCGGCCCGGCGCTGAGCGCTAACGCCCGCTTCCGCTTCACCACCTTTGGTTTTCCGGTTGAGGCGCAGGTAACGGAGTATGTCCCTCCCGTTGACGGCGACGCGGCGCGCATTGCCTGGCACGGCTGGGTGGAAGGGGATGCGAATTCGCGTCTCGACGTGATCCACGCCTGGCTGTTTGAAGACCTGCCCGGGAACCGCGTGCGTATATTGACCCAGGAGTCGCAGAAAGGCGTTCCGGCGCAGGCGCTGGCCCGCACCGTGCCGAACCCGATGATAAACGGGCATCAGGAGTGGATCGTGGGATTAGCGAATGCCGCCCTTAAGGC
>CAMKZP010000444.1 GCA_946477805.1 uncultured Enterobacter sp. | reverse complement strand
ATTTTCTAAACATGCCACGTGCGTGGCAGCGTCGCTCGGACGGTCCGGGCGCTAACGTAAATCTGAGGAATCTATGGCTGAATTCAGTCCTGAACGCCGTTTCACGCGTATCGATCGTCTCCCCCCCTATGTTTTCAACATCACCGCTGAACTGAAAATGGCTGCGCGTCGGCGCGGCGAAGATATTATCGACTTCAGCATGGGTAACCCTGACGGCCCAACGCCGCCGCATATTGTTGAGAAATTATGCACCGTTGCCCAGCGTCCCGACACGCATGGCTACTCGACTTCCCGCGGCATTCCGCGTCTGCGTCGCGCTATTTCGCGCTGGTATCAGGAGCGCTATCAGGTGGATATCGATCCTGAAAGCGAAGCAATTGTCACCATAGGGTCAAAAGAGGGGCTGGCGCACCTGATGCTGGCAACGCTGGATCACGGCGATACCGTGCTGGTGCCAAATCCCAGCTATCCCATTCATATTTACGGGGCGGTGATTGCCGGGGCGCAGGTGCGTTCTGTGCCGCTGGTAGAGGGCGTGGATTTCTTCAACGAGCTGGAACGCGCCATCCGTGAAAGTTACCCGAAACCAAAGATGATGATCCTCGGTTTCCCGTCCAACCCAACGGCTCAGTGCGTAGAGCTCGAATTCTTCGAGAAGGTGGTTGCTCTCGCCAAACGCTATGACGTGCTGGTGGTTCACGATCTCGCCTATGCAGATATCGTTTACGACGGCTGGAAGGCGCCTTCCATTATGCAGGTGCCGGGCGCGCGCGACGTGGCGGTCGAGTTTTTCACCCTCTCGAAAAGCTACAACATGGCGGGCTGGCGTATCGGCTTCATGGTCGGTAACAAAACGCTGGTGAACGCGCTGGCGCGGATTAAGAGCTACCACGATTACGGTACGTTTACCCCGCTGCAGGTGGCCGCGATTGCCGCGCTGGAGGGCGACCAGCAGTGCGTGCAGGATATTGCCGCCCAGTATAAACGCCGTCGCGACGTGCTGGTGAAAGGCCTGCATGAGGCGGGATGGATGGTGGAGGTGCCGAAGGCCTCCATGTACGTCTGGGCGAAAATCCCTGAGCCTTACGCGGGAATGGGGTCGCTGGAGTTTGCCAAAAAGCTGCTGCAGGATGCCAAAGTGTGCGTCTCGCCGGGGATCGGGTTTGGTGATTACGGCGACACGCATGTGCGATTCGCGCTTATCGAGAACAGCGACCGTATTCGCCAGGCGGTGAGGGGGATTAAAAGCATGTTCCGGGCCGATGGGCTTCTCTCGTCGAAGAGCGTCGCTGAACATCCCGAAGCGTGATTCCTAAAAAAAACAGGCGCAAAGGCGCCTGTTTTTTTGACTGCATGTTCTTTGCTAGATCATCAGGGCAAAGGTTCCGGCCCAGACGAGTACAATCACCGAAATGCCCATAAAGAAATATTTCACGTTTCATCGCTCCGCGTATCGTTTGCTACGCACTTAAAAACAGAGTCCACCTGATTATAGAGAGTTGAAGTCGGGTAAAGAGGGAAATGAGATTTATCCCGTGTTACCTCAGACTCCAGCTCAGAATTCTGCGCTATCCCCTAGCCAGACGGCGCTAATGTACGCCTAAATTTAAGGGGTGGCAAGAGCCATTTTTTCAAACAATTTCCGACACTTACGAGTGTCGTGGAACAGCGACAGTTTGATTTCAGCGCGCAATAAATTGGCTTTGGGCGACGAAGGAAACGGGCAGTAACGCTGAGTGATTACAGGTGATTGAAAAGGTTAGTTTCTTAGCGAAACTAACCTTCTGATTGAATCAGATGTAGAGAGAAGCTTCGCCAAGCGGGCGAGTTTTAAAGCGACGGTGCATCCACAGGTACTGCTCGGGAGCGCGCATAATCTCGAATTCAATGACTTTATTGATAAACGTCGCGGCTTCGCACTCATTTTCAGGGTAGTTAGCCATCTCTGGGGAGATGTGGAGACGGTAGCCTGACCTGTCTGCTTTTCTCACCATCGTCACGGTTAACATCGCCGCACCCGACAGGCGCGAAATCACAAAGGTGCCATTAGTCGTTGCGACGTTTTTAACCGCAAAGAAGGGAGCAAAGCTGCTGCCTTTACGTCCGTAATCCTGGTCTGGCGCAAACCAGACGGCTTCGCCTTTCTTCAGGGCGCTGACCATGCCGCGCAGGTTGTTACGGCTGATCATGGCTTTATTAGAACGCATACGACCGCGCGTCTGTACCCACTCCATGACCTGGCTGTTGTGCGGGCGATAGGTTGCCATCATCGGCTGGCAAAGGCCCATCACACGGCCGCCCAGTTCAAGCGACATAAAGTGAACCCCAACGACCATGACGCCGCGGTTTTGTGCCTGAGCGCGTTTCAGGTTATCCAGGCCTTCAACGTCAAACCATTTACGGACGCGTTCATCAGACCAGAACCACGCCATGCCGGTTTCGAGCAGCGCCATGCCGATGGATTTGAAGTTTTCTGCGATCAGCTTTTCACGCTGTTCCGCATTGTAGTGAGGGAAGCAAAGCTCAAGATTTTTACGTGCGATAGATTCACGACGTTTGAGGAAGTGACGTGACGCGCTGCCAAGCTTCGAACCCAGTATACGCACTACCGGATAAGGCAGCTGGACCAGCAGCCAAAGAACGCCAAGACCAAACCATGTAAACCAGTAACGCGGGTGCAAAAATGCGCGTTTAAATTTGGATTGAGACAAAATAGTGAACCTATGTAAAGCCTGTGAAAGTATCGCAACAATACCGATACCACGTTTCAATTAGACCGTAGGACAAGGTCATGGTTGCAGGCTTTACCGATCTTTACGGCGTTACCTGGCCATCACTGACATTGGGCGGGCTGTGTAATGTAACACCCTTGCAGGATATGTGCTATCGGTCGTTTTTGATTAAAAAAGCGACAGCATTCGAGGCGATTGATTTTGTTAGTTTTATTAAAAAGGTAACGCGCTCCTCCGCGTGAGGCTTCGCTGAAAACCCGGTGGATTGTACATAAACCGCTGCGTCACACGGCCGCCTTACAATCTTTCGCAAAGGGATCCTCACTGGTAAAGTGATTACTCGAACTGATATCTATCCGAAAGGGAATGCACGGTGGCCGGACGCGTTGAATACCAGATTGAAAAGTACAGCTTCACGGAAGCAAATGCACCCGCCAGGCTGAGCCGCCAGTGGGCCGATGTGCTTACTGAATGTCTCGAGAATAAAGCCGGCGCGGAAGAACGGCTGCGTATCGCATTGCTGAACGTGGACTATGTCACCAGTTTTGAACTGCCTTTCAGGCTGCTGCTCACCCGTGCCCCGCAGCTGATTGCCGGTCTACGGGAAGAGCTGCAGCTCAGCCAGAAGAACGTCATCTTCAACGGTAAACGCTTTGGCTGCGTCTGGAGCCTGAAAAGCGATTTGAGCGCCGTACCCGACGACTATCAGTACCGTCTTACCACGCGCATTCGTCGAATCGAAGCGGCCGGGGCGACCGAAGCGCCTTACCGGCATATCGCTCAGCAGGCCAAACTTCCACGGGAGCGCCTTAAGCCTGTCTCTTATA
>CAMKZP010000443.1 GCA_946477805.1 uncultured Enterobacter sp. | reverse complement strand
CCTCCGCCCACGTGCTGGTGTAGGCCTGGAAATAGGCCAGATACTGCTTTGCGCGGTTTACCAGGCTGGCCTGATGGGCAAGCTGTTCCGCAATGGAGTTATGCTGCTGCACTTCGTCGGCAAAGGAGGCCACGTTACAGAAGGTACAGCCGCCGCGCCCGATAGTGCCGTCGCGATTCGGGCAGCTAAAACCGCCGTGCAGCGTCAGCTTATGAACCTTTTGCCCATAGCGCTGCAAAAGATCCCCACCAAACATATTGACTAATTTCTGTAACTGCATAATCTGATAGACCGTCCCCGAGAAAGGGGACAAGCCTGCCACTTTTAGCCTCTGTCGGCGATGACCTGGATCAATCGCCCTGGACGGCCTTTATCTGTTTGAATAAATACTCAAGATTACTGCAATTTCATTCACGCCCGGCGTGATTACTTTTCCTTATGTTCTGATGGTTTTTTTCAGTTATAGCGCCAGGATAGAAAAACAGTGATTTTATGCGGGTTAGCATTCAGCACCAGATTATTATTCTGCCATAAAAGCGCTATTCAGCATGCTGCATCGATAATACCGCTTTCATATAGTGAGTCAGATCACACTCCACTGCCTGAAGGTAAAGGGTTTATTAGTTGTAAAACAAGTTAAATATCTTTTAAACACAATCACATAGCTTCTCTTTAGCACATTTTTGTATAAATAAGATTGCCATTTGACCTGTGTGCTAATTCCCGATAAGTTGGAAATCCGCTGGAAGCTTTCTGGATGAGCGGCCTGCTCATCATATTTATGCAGTAATTGAGATTCCCTCTGAAGCAAGTCCTCAAACTTGTTTACCTGCGCGAAAGGATGAAAAAGAGGGCGAATGCGAGGTACGCGTATGACACGCAAACCCCGTCGCCATGCTCTTTCTGTGCCTGTGCGCCACGGTAAAGTTCAGTGGGAAGCCCGACGAGCCTGGGGAGGTTCACTGATATGTTGTACGATAAATCCCTTGAGAAGGATAACTGTGGTTTCGGCCTGATCGCCCACATAGAAGGCGAACCTAGCCACAAGGTAGTGCGTACTGCTATTCACGCACTGGCCCGTATGCAGCACCGTGGCGCCATCCTTGCCGATGGTAAAACCGGCGACGGTTGCGGCCTGCTGCTGCAAAAACCGGATCGTTTCTTCCGCATCGTGGCGGAAGAGCGCGGCTGGCGTTTAGCCAAAAACTACGCTGTCGGCATGCTGTTCCTGAATCAGGATCCTGAAAAAGCTGCCGCCTCACGCCGCATCGTCGAAGAAGAACTTCAGCGTGAAACCCTGTCTATTGTCGGCTGGCGTAATGTGCCAACCAACGAAGGGGTGCTCGGTGAAATTGCCCTCTCCTCGCTGCCCCGTATCGAACAGATTTTCGTCAACGCGCCTGCGGGCTGGCGTCCGCGCGATATGGAGCGCCGTCTGTTTATCGCCCGTCGCCGCATTGAAAAACGTCTCCAGGACGATAAAGAGTTCTACGTCTGTAGCCTCTCGAACCTGGTAAATATCTATAAAGGTCTCTGTATGCCGGCCGACCTGCCGCGCTTCTACCTGGACCTGGCGGACCTGCGTCTGGAATCGGCCATTTGCCTGTTCCACCAGCGCTTCTCCACCAACACCGTGCCGCGCTGGCCGCTGGCGCAGCCGTTCCGCTACCTGGCGCACAACGGCGAAATCAATACCATTACCGGTAACCGCCAGTGGGCGCGCGCCCGTACCTATAAGTTCCAGACCCCGCTGATCCCTGACCTGCACGACGCCGCGCCGTTCGTGAACGAAACCGGCTCAGACTCCAGCTCCATGGACAACATGCTGGAACTGCTGCTGGCGGGCGGGATGGATATCGTTCGCGCCATGCGTCTGCTCGTGCCACCAGCCTGGCAGAACAACCCGGATATGGATCCCGAGCTGCGTTCATTCTTCGACTTTAACTCCATGCACATGGAGCCGTGGGATGGCCCGGCGGGCATCGTGATGTCCGACGGCCGTTTTGCCGCCTGTAACCTGGACCGTAACGGCCTGCGTCCGGCGCGCTACGTGATCACCAAGGACAAGCTCATCACCTGCGCGTCTGAAGTCGGCATCTGGGATTATCAGCCTGACGAAGTGGTCGAGAAAGGCCGCGTTGGCCCGGGCGAGCTGATGGTTATCGACACCCGCGGCGGCCGCATTCTGCACTCCGCTGAAACCGATAACGATCTGAAAAGCCGTCATCCGTACAAAGAGTGGATGGAGAAAAACGTCCGCCGCCTGGTGCCGTTCGAAGATCTGCCGGACGAAGAGGTCGGCAGCCGCGAGATGGACGATGACACCCTCGCAAGCTTCCAGAAACAGTTTAACTACAGCGCAGAAGAGCTGGATTCGGTTATCCGCGTGCTCGGCGAAAACGGCCAGGAAGCGGTCGGCTCAATGGGTGACGATACCCCGTTTGCCGTACTCTCCAGCCAGCCGCGCATTATTTACGACTACTTCCGCCAGCAGTTTGCGCAGGTGACTAACCCGCCTATCGATCCGCTGCGCGAAGCGCACGTAATGTCGCTGGCCACCAGCATCGGCCGCGAGATGAACGTCTTCTGCGAAGCCGAAGGCCAGGCGCACCGTCTGACCTTTAAATCGCCGATCCTGCTGTACTCTGATTTCAAGCAGCTCACCACCATGAAAGAGGAGCACTACCGCGCCGACACGCTCGACGTGACCTTCGACGTGACCGAAGCGACCCTCGAAGAGACGGTGAACGCGCTGTGTGACAAAGCCGAACAGATGGTGCGTAACGGCACCGTGCTGCTGGTGCTGTCCGACCGCAATATCGCGAAGAACCGCGTGCCGGTGCCTGCGCCAATGGCGGTGGGTGCTATCCAGACGCGCCTGGTGGATAAGAGCCTGCGCTGCGACGCCAACATCATTGTTGAAACCGCCAGCGCCCGCGACCCGCACCACTTCGCCGTGCTGTTAGGCTTTGGTGCGACGGCAATTTACCCTTACCTGGCCTACGAAACGCTGGCCCGCCTGGTGGATACCCGCGCGATCGACAAAGACTACCGCGCGGTGATGCTGAACTACCGTAACGGCATCAACAAAGGCCTGTACAAGATCATGTCCAAAATGGGCATCTCTACCATTGCCTCCTACCGCTGCTCGAAGCTGTTTGAAGCGGTCGGCCTGCATGATGACGTGGCGAACCTCTGCTTCCAGGGCGTCATCAGCCGCATCGGCGGAGCCGGTTTTGCTGACTTCCAGCAGGACCTGGTGAACCTGTCGAAACGTGCCTGGCTGGCGCGCAAGCCGCTGGATCAGGGCGGCCTGCTGAAATACGTCCACGGCGGCGAATACCACGCCTATAACCCGGACGTGGTGCGCACGCTGCAGCAGGCGGTTCAGAGCGGTGAGTACAGCGATTACCAGCAGTATGCGGAGCTGGTGAACAACCGTCCGGCGGCGACGCTGCGCGATCTTATCGCCCTTAATCCGGGTGACGAGGCCGTCAGCATCGACGACGTTGAGCCCGCTTCCGAGCTGTTCAAGCGCTTTGACACCGCAGCGATGTCGATC
>CAMKZP010000442.1 GCA_946477805.1 uncultured Enterobacter sp. | reverse complement strand
AGCAGGGGCTGCTTGGTCCGGACAATATTTTCAATCACTGCACGGCGCTGCCCGACGAGGGATGGGAGATCCTGCGCGAAGCCGGGGTTCGGGTGAACGTCTGTCCGCGCTCCGACGCGCACTATGGCATCGAAGACGGTATGTTTGCGATTGAGGCTGCACATCGGCACGGCATCGCGCCGGGCCTGAGCGTGGATAACGAAACGTCCTACAGTACCGACATGTTTATGGAAATGCGCGTGGCCTTTTACCTGCAGCGCGTCATGGGGATGCACAGGCAGACGCACTGCTGTGACTCGGACCATGCGTTGACAACGCTTCCGGCAGCGCGGCTTCTCAGAGCAGCGACCGTCGATGGCGCCTACTGTGCAGGGCTACAGGATAAAGTCGGCAGCCTGACGCCAGGCAAACAGGCCGATCTGATCCTGATTAACGCTGGCGACATTAACCTCTATCCGAGCGGTAATGCCTTTGGCACGGTGGTACATGCCGCGGAACGCAGCAATATTGATACCGTCATGATTGGCGGGCGCATTGTTAAGCAGAACGGCAGAGTCGTGGGCGTCGACAGCGCGCGGCTTCACGCCGCGATTGATGAATCTCGCGAGCATCTCTTTACCGCCGCCGGGTATAAACCTGACGCCTTTGCAGAAACCTTCCTGCCGCTGGATGCGGCACACTGAAAGGAATTAAACGCATGAGCTTTCCTGCGTGAGTTATGCAGGCGCGACATCCTCCAGCAGGCCACCGACCAGGAGGGTGAAAACCTGAATCGCTTTAGGTAACGCACGCTGTGGATCTTCGCTGGCGGCCACCCATTGGGCGGCATTCAGCGCGGCGCCGTTTAACAGCCAGGCGGCGGCATCCACATCGACCGGTTTGATTAAGCCGCGCTCAATCAAATCTGAAATGCCCGCGCGCGTGGCGTCGAGGCAGTTGTTCTGGCTCGGCCATTTTGTCGGGTCCCCAAGGAAAGCCGGGCCATCAAGCAGAACGATGCGCCGGACCTCGTCGTCCAGCGCCATCTGGATATAGGCTATCCCTTCAGCCAGAAGCTTTTGCTGGTCATCACCGGCGCGTGCCGCTGCGCGTTTGGCGCTGTGCGCCATTTCAGAGTCAATCTGGGTAACCACGGCGGCAAGTAACCCTTTTTTGTCCCCAAAATTGTGGTACAGGGCCCCGCGCGTCAGGCCGACGCTGGCGGTTAAATCATCCATCGACGCGGCTGCAAACCCTTTTTCGGCGAAGGCTTTTCGTGCGGCCGCAATCAGCTTCGTGCGGGTTTCTTCCATCGTTTCGGCTCGGCGTTTGGCTGCCATGCGGGCTCCTTGCATTCTACGCCGCGCAGTAAATTTGACATACGCGGCGTATGTGTGATTAATTTTACATACGCCGCGTATCTTAATTCATTTATGTATGCCGCGCATCCGCTGTCGCACATCCAAAGAGAGGATACGTTATGAATCAGCCGCAACCCGTTTTCCCTGAAAATCGCCACGCTCTCTATGAGGAGCATGGTTACTCTGCAGCGATCCGCTCCGGGGATTTGCTTTTCGTTTCCGGACAGGTGGGAAGCCGGGAAGACGGCACGCCCGAGCCCGACTTTGCCACGCAGGTCGAGCGTGCCTTCGATAATCTCAGGGCCACGCTTGCCGCCGCAGGATGTACGTTTGACGATCTTATCGATGTGACCACCTTTCACACCGATCCGGAGAATCAGTTTTCAACTATTATGC
Source organism: uncultured Enterobacter sp. (assembly GCA_946477805.1). Classification (GTDB taxonomy): domain Bacteria; phylum Pseudomonadota; class Gammaproteobacteria; order Enterobacterales; family Enterobacteriaceae; genus Enterobacter. Next base: position 1,830 of record CAMKZP010000442.1, on the reverse strand, counting down.
AGGTGAAACAAACCCTTTTCCCGACGCCCCCGTATCCGAACTGGACAGCCGTGGGCGTTAACTGGCTGGCGGGCTTTGATTTTGAGATAAAAGTTATCGCCCGCATTCCTGGCCAGCAGGGGTAAACGCGCTCCCGGAGACGGGCAACTACCCGCCCCGCTGTAAAACGTGCTGGTATTCGCCGCCGGAATCCGTACCATACGCGGCATACTTTTGCCTGCTCGCGAACAGGGGTTGTGAAGTCTACGGTGCGTGGATTGAAGAATTGAACGGCGAACAGGTGCTGATGCTTAACGACCGGCTGGTGCACTCACTCATGATGCTCCGGCTGGTTCTAAAGGTAGTAATAAATGCAAGAAAATCAATCAAATACAAAGAAAGAGCAGTACAACCTGAACAAGCTGCAAAAGCGGCTGCGCCGTAACGTGGGCGAAGCCATCGCAGACTTCAACATGATTGAAGAAGGCGACCGCATTATGGTTTGCCTGTCAGGCGGGAAAGACAGCTACACCATGCTGGAGATCCTGCGTAATCTTCAGCAAAGCGCACCGGTGAATTTTTCCCTCGTGGCAGTCAACCTTGACCAGAAACAGCCGGGTTTCCCTGCGCACATTCTGCCGGAATATCTGGACAAGCTGGGCGTTGAATACCAAATCGTGGAAGAGAATACCTACGGTATTGTGAAAGAGAAGATCCCGGAGGGGAAAACCACCTGTTCGCTGTGCTCTCGTCTGCGTCGCGGCATTCTCTACCGCACCGCAACGGAGCTTGGCGCAACCAAAATCGCTCTCGGCCACCATCGTGATGACATTCTGCAAACGCTGTTCCTGAACATGTTCTACGGCGGCAAAATGAAGGGGATGCCGCCAAAGCTAATGAGCGATGACGGCAAGCATATCGTTATCCGCCCTCTCGCCTACTGCCGTGAGAAAGACATTGAGCGTTTCTCCGAGGCGAAAGGTTTCCCGATCATTCCGTGCAACCTGTGCGGCTCTCAGCCGAACCTGCAGCGTCAGGTGATTGGCGATATGCTTCGCGACTGGGATAAACGCTATCCTGGGCGCATCGAAACGATGTTCAGCGCGATGCAAAACGTGGTGCCTTCGCACCTGGCAGATATTGAGCTGTTCGACTTCAAAGGCATTAACCATGACTCGGAAGTGGTGAACGGCGGCGACCTGGCGTTCGATCGTGAAGAGATCCCGATGCAGCCAGCGGGCTGGCAGCCAGAAGAAGATGACGCTCAGTTAGAAGAACTGCGTCTTAACGTGGTTGAAGTGAAATAATCAGTAAGCGTCTCAGACAGTGTCTGAGACGCTTTTTTCAGGGCTTACTTGAGCAAACGCACGCGGCAGGTTTTGCCCTTAATTTTCCCACCCTGCAGCTGTTTCCAGGCTTTATGCGCAACCGGCTGGCGAACCGCCACATAGACATGCGCCGGGTGCACCGCAATCTTGCCGATATCCGCCCCATCCAGACCAATATCACCCGTCAATGCGCCCAGTACATCGCCGGGACGCATTTTGGCCTTTTTACCGCCATCAATACACAGCGTCGCCATTTCGGCCTCCAGCGGCACGATGCTGACATTGCCCGGTGCAGGCATCCACTTCAGCGCAATCTGCAGCATTTCAGAGAGAATATTCGCGCGCTGCGCCTCTTCCGGCGCGCAGAAGCTGATCGCAAGGCCGCTGTTGCCGGCTCGCGCGGTACGCCCGATACGGTGTACGTGCACTTCCGGATCCCAGGCCAGTTCATAGTTCACGACCAGCTCAAGCGATTTAATGTCCAGACCGCGGGCCGCTACGTCGGTCGCGACCAGAACGCGCG
>CAMKZP010000441.1 GCA_946477805.1 uncultured Enterobacter sp. | reverse complement strand
TCGAGGTTATCGTCGTGCAGCAGGAAAATTTCGCCGTCTTTCGACAGCTTGGCGTCGAACTCGATCATCGTGTGGCCGAAGCGCGCGCCAACGTCAATCGCCGCTAGGGTATTTTCCGGCGCCAGCTTGCCGCCGCCGCGGTGGGCGACGACGTGGGGATAAGGCCAGTTGCTCATACTCGTTGTCCTGTTTCACCGTCAAATAAGTGCAGGTGATTTTCCGGCAGGTGCAGCCACAGCGTGCTGCCTGCTTTAGGGCGTTCCTGATGCGCGAGGCGTACAACCACTTTTTGCTCGCCCCAGCGCCCGTGCGCCAGGTTATCTGCGCCCAGCATCTCCAGCGTATCCATCACCAGCGGCACGCCGCCGTCCGCCTGAGAGGTTAACCCAATATGTTCCGGGCGGATACCGAGCGTCATCTTACGCCCGGCGTAGCCACGATAGTACCAGTTGATCGGTAATGCCATCCCGCTTTCCAGCTCAAAGTGGGTGCCCGCGCTGCTGATGCGCCCTTCCAGCAGGTTCATGGCCGGGCTGCCGATAAAGCTCGCCACAAAGCGGCTGGCCGGTTTTTCATACACGTCCACCGGGGTGCCAATCTGCTCGGCGATGCCTTTATTCATCACCATCACGCGCTGGGCGAGCGTCATGGCCTCAACCTGGTCGTGCGTCACGTAGAGGGACGTCGTTTTCAGACGACGATGCAGCAGCTGTAGCTCAAGGCGCATCTGCACGCGCAGCTTAGCGTCGAGGTTGGAGAGCGGCTCGTCAAACAGAAACACCGCCGGATCGCGCACGATGGCGCGCCCCATCGCCACGCGCTGGCGCTGGCCGCCGGAGAGCTCGCGCGGGCGGCGCTTCAGCAGGCCGTCCAGCTCCAGAATGCGCGCCGCGTCTTTCACCCGCTCGTCGATGTGCCCCTTGCCCATGCCGCGGATTTTCAGCCCCCAGGCCATATTCTCTTCCACGCTCATGTGCGGATAGAGGGCGTAGTTCTGGAACACCATCGCGATGCCCCTGTCCTTCGGCTCCATCTCGGTAACGCGCTGGCGATCGATCCAGATATCCCCCGAGGTGACGCGCTCCAGCCCGGCCACCATGCGCAGCAGCGTGGATTTGCCGCAGCCGGACGGGCCGACCATCACGATGAATTCCCCGTCCGCCACGTCGAGCGTCAGCGGCTGAATAACCTGGGTTTTGCCGTCCCAGCTTTTGGTCACTGCCTGTAGTTTTAAACCTGCCATCTTATTTCTCACTGTCCACTAAACCACGCACGAACGCGCGCTGCATGGCTAAAACGATAACGACCGGGGGGATAAGGGTGAGCAGCATCGCCGCCATCACCTGGTTCCAGAGGGTGGTGCCTTCGCCGGTGGCGATCATGCCCTTGATGCCCGCCACGGCGGTGCCGAGGCTGACGTCCTGAATAATCAGCAGCGGCCACAGGTACTGGTTCCAGCCGTAGATAAAGGTGATCACGAACAGCGCCGCGAGGTTGGTTTTCGACAGCGGCAGCACGATGTCGCGGAAGAAGCGCATCGGCGAGGCGCCGTCGATGCGCGCGGCCTCAATCAGCTCGTCCGGCAGGGTCATAAAGAACTGGCGGAACAGGAAGGTGGCGGTCGCCGAGGCCATCAGCGGCAGCGTCAGGCCCGCGTAGCTGTCGAGCATGCCAAGGTTGGCGATCACCTCCACCGTCGGGAAGATACGCACCTCCACCGGCAGCATCAGGGTAATGAAGATCATCCAGAAGAACAGGTTACGCAGCGGAAAGCGGAACCAGACGATGGCGAAGGCCGAGAGCATCGACACCGTGATTTTGCCGACCGTAATGCCGAACGCCATGATGAAGCTGTTGAGCATCATCAGCCAGAACGGCGCGCTGTTGGCGCCCACGCCTTCGGTCCAGATGGTCTTCATGTTCTCGAAAAGGTGCCCGCCTGGGATCAGCGTCATCGGCGTATCGAACACCGCTTTGGCGTCCAGCGTGGCGGCGACAAAGGCCACGTACAGCGGGAACAGGATGACGATAATCCCCAGAATCAGCATGGTATGGCTGAAAATCGTCAGCCCGCGACGGTTCTCAATCATTGGTAGCGCACCTTACTTTCAACATAGCGGAACTGCACCACCGTGAGGATGATGACGAGGAACATCAGCACCACCGACTGCGCGGCGGAGGCTGAGAGATCGAGCCCGGCAAAGCCTTCGCGGTAGATTTTATAGATAAGCGTCGTCGTCGCCTGCACCGGGCCGCCCGCGGTGGCCGCATCGATCACCGGGAAGGTGTCGAAGAAGGCGTAGACGATGTTCACGACCAGCAGGAAGAAGCTCACCGGGGCGATCAGCGGCAGCGCCAGCTTAAAGAAGCGGCGAACCGGCCCTGCGCCGTCAATCGCCGCCGCTTCGACCAGCGAGCGCGGGATAGACTGCAGCGCGGCAAAGAAGAACAGGAAGTTGTAGCTGATCTGCTTCCACACCGAAGCGAACACCACCAGGAACATCGCCTGGCCGCTGTTCTGGGCGTGGTTCCAGTCGTAGCCGACTTCTGCCAGAAAATGGGTGATCAGCCCGCGCCCGGGGTTAAACAGGAAGATCCACAGCACGGCGGCCACGGCGGGGGCAACGGCGTACGGCAGCAGCATCAGCGTTTGATAAATACGGCTGCCGCGCACCACGTAGTCCACCAGCGCGGCGAAGAACAGGGAGGCTAAAAGGCCGCTAACGGTCACCAGGCCGCTGAATTTTATCGTCGTCCAGAAGGCGTCGAGGTAGTAGCTGTCGTGCCACAGGGCAACAAAATTATCCAGGCCGACGAACTGGCTGGAAAGCCCAAAGGGATCGACGCTTTGCACCGAGTACCACAGCGCTTCGCCCGCAGGCCAGATAAAGAAGATAACGGTGATGACCAGCTGCGGCGCGACCAGCAGATACGGCAGCCAGCGGGAGCGGAACACCGGACGGGATGAGGACATAGTTTAGCTCTGTAGGTATTCACCCCTCACCCTAACCCTCTCCCCAGAGGGGAGAGGGGACTGCACGGAGCCGTCTTTTCTCCCTCGCCCCTTTGGGGAGAGGGCCGGGGTGAGGGGCAGGTTTTAATTACGATTTCGTCGACTGCTCAAAGCGGCGCAGCAGCTGATTTCCGCGTTCTACCGCGGAATCCAGCGCCTGCTGCGGGGTTTTCTTCCCGGTCCACACGCTTTCCAGCTCTTCATCCACGATGGTGCGGATCTGCGGCATGTTGCCCAGACGCAGGCCTTTGGTGAACGGCAGCGGCGGCTTGTTCAGCATCTGGCGCGTGGCGATATCCGCGCCCGGGTTTTTCTCATAGAAGCCCTGCTCGCGGGTCAGGTCGTACGCGGCTGTGGTGATAGGCAGGTAGCCAGTCTTCTGGTGCCATTCGGCCGCGTTTTCAGGCTTCGCCAGGAAGTCGAGGAACTCGGCCACGCCCTTGTAGGTGCCGTTGTCTTTGCCCTGCATGACCCACAGGCTCGCCCCGCCGATGATGGCGTTCTGCGGCGCGCCCTTCACGTCGGCGTCGTATGGCATCATGCCCACGCCGTAGT
>CAMKZP010000440.1 GCA_946477805.1 uncultured Enterobacter sp. | reverse complement strand
CAGGAATGTCAGACTTGGCCCTGCTATGCAATACCCCCATTTTACAATAAAAAACCCCGGGCAGGGGCGAGTTTGAGGTTAAGTAAGACATGAGACTGACATCTAAAGGGCGTTATGCCGTGACCGCGATGCTGGACGTTGCGCTCAACTCCGAAGCGGGCCCGGTTCCGTTGGCTGATATTTCTGAACGACAGGGGATCTCCCTCTCTTATCTGGAACAGCTGTTCTCCAGACTGCGTAAAAATGGACTGGTTTCCAGCGTTCGTGGCCCGGGCGGCGGCTATCTGCTGGGTAAAGACGCGGGCAGTATTGCGGTTGGCGAAGTGATCAGCGCCGTTGACGAATCCGTTGACGCGACCCGTTGCCAGGGTAAAGGCGGCTGCCAGGGCGGCGATAAGTGCCTGACCCACGCGCTGTGGCGCGATCTGAGCGACCGTCTGACCGGCTTCCTGAACAACATCACCCTGGGTGAACTGGTCAACAACCAGGAAGTTCTGGACGTGTCGGGTCGTCAGCATAGCCATGAATCACAACGCAGCACCCGCGCGCAGGACGCTATTGACGTTAAACTGCGCGCCTAATAAAAACATAAAGATTTCAGAATCAGGCCGGGGCGTTCGCTCGCCCCGTGTACTCGGTCGTACATCCAGCCGGTTGCCTGATTCCTTGCATTGAAGCGATGTACGGAGTTTATAGAGCAATGAAATTACCGATTTATCTCGACTACTCCGCAACCACGCCGGTGGACCCGCGTGTTGCCGAGAAGATGATGCAGTGTCTGACCCTGGACGGAAACTTTGGTAACCCAGCTTCCCGTTCACACCGTTTTGGCTGGCATGCTGAAGAGGCGGTCGATATCGCCCGTAATCAGATTGCTGACCTGGTCGGTGCCGATCCGCGTGAAATTGTTTTCACCTCCGGCGCCACCGAATCCGACAACCTGGCGATCAAAGGTGCTGCCAACTTTTATCAGAAAAAAGGCAAGCACATCATCACCAGCAAAACCGAACACAAAGCCGTGCTGGACACCTGCCGTCAGCTGGAGCGTGAAGGGTTCGAAGTGACTTACCTGGCGCCGCAGAGCAACGGGATCATCGACCTGAAAGCCCTCGAAGCGGCCATGCGTGATGACACCATTCTGGTCTCCATCATGCACGTGAACAACGAAATCGGCGTCGTGCAGGACATCGCCACCATCGGCGAAATGTGTCGCGCACGCGGCATCATCTACCACGTCGATGCGACCCAGAGCGTGGGCAAACTGCCTATCGACCTGAGCCAGTTGAAAGTGGATCTGATGTCCTTCTCCGGCCACAAAATCTATGGCCCGAAAGGCATTGGCGCGCTGTACGTTCGTCGTAAGCCGCGTATCCGCATCGAAGCACAGATGCACGGCGGCGGTCACGAGCGCGGCATGCGTTCCGGTACCCTGCCTGTTCACCAGATCGTGGGCATGGGCGAAGCGTACCGCATCGCAAAAGAAGAGATGGAAACCGAGATGGCGCGCCTGCGTACGCTGCGTAACCGTCTGTGGGACGGCGTGAAAGATATGGAAGAAGTGTATCTGAACGGCGATCTCGAGCAGGGCGCACCGAACATCTTAAACGTCAGCTTCAACTATGTTGAAGGCGAATCGCTGATCATGGCGCTGAAAGACCTGGCCGTTTCTTCCGGTTCTGCCTGTACCTCTGCAAGCCTGGAGCCATCCTACGTGCTGCGCGCGCTGGGCATGACCGACGAGCTGGCACACAGCTCTATCCGTTTCTCTTTAGGTCGTTTCACTACCGAAGAAGAGATTGACTACACCATCAAGCTGGTTCGCAACTCCATCGGCCGTCTGCGCGACCTTTCTCCACTGTGGGAAATGTTCAAGCAGGGCGTGGATCTGAACAGCATTGAATGGTCACATCACTAATCGGTATATAAGGAGAATTCACTCATGGCATACAGCGAAAAAGTTATCGATCATTACGAGAACCCGCGCAACGTTGGCTCTTTTGACAACAGCGATGAATCTGTCGGTAGCGGCATGGTGGGTGCACCGGCGTGCGGCGACGTAATGAAGCTGCAGATTAAAGTCAACAATGAAGGTATCATTGAAGACGCGCGCTTCAAGACCTACGGCTGCGGTTCTGCTATCGCCTCCAGCTCCCTGGTCACCGAATGGGTGAAGGGCAAGTCTCTGGACGAAGCACAGGCAATCAAGAACACGGACATTGCTGAAGAACTCGAACTGCCGCCGGTGAAAATTCACTGTTCTATTCTGGCAGAAGACGCGATCAAAGCCGCCATTGCGGATTACAAAAGCAAACGTGAAGCAAAATAATTGAGGTTTGAGTATGTCGATTACCCTTAGCGACAGCGCTGCCGCGCGAGTAAGCTCTTTTCTGGCGAACCGTGGTAAAGGCTTTGGCCTGCGACTGGGCGTACGTACCTCTGGCTGTTCTGGTATGGCTTACGTCCTGGAGTTTGTTGATGAACCGGCGTCTGACGACACCGTGTTTGAAGACAAAGGCGTGAAGGTAGTGGTCGATGGCAAAAGCCTGCAGTTCCTCAACGGCACTCAGCTGGACTTCGTAAAAGAAGGCCTGAACGAAGGGTTCAAATTCACGAACCCTAACGTCAAAGACGAGTGTGGTTGCGGCGAAAGCTTCCACGTTTAACCGCGCGTCATCCGAAACCCCACCGCAGGATCTCTGTGCGTGGGGTTTGTTCTAACAGGCTACCCCTGAGATTGTTATGGATTACTTCACTCTCTTCGGACTACCCGCTCAATACCCGATCGATCTCCAGGCGCTGACGATCCGTTTTCAGGATCTGCAGCGTCAGTACCATCCCGATAAATTCGCGAGCGGTACTCAGGCAGAACAGCTGGCGGCGGTGTCCCACTCCGCCACCATCAACCAGGCCTGGCAGACGCTGCGCCATCCGCTGGCGCGCGCGGAGTATCTGCTCTCGCTCCACGGTTTCGATCTGGCAAGCGAACAGCATACCGTGCGCGATACCGCGTTTCTGATGGAACAGCTGGAGCTGCGCGAAGAGCTGGACGAGATTGAACAGGCCAAAGACGAAGCGCGTCTGGAAAGCTTCATTGCGCGCGTGAAGGGCATGTTCGATACCCGCCATCAGCAGATGGTAGCGCAGCTGAACGACGAGACCTGGGACGTGGCGGCAGACACTGTGCGCAAACTCCGTTTTCTCGATAAACTGCGAAGCAGCGCTGAACAACTCGAAGAAAAGCTGCTCGATTTTTAATTTCGGAAGCAATTATGGCCTTATTACAAATTAGTGAGCCTGGCTTAAGTGCCGCACCGCACCAGCGTCGTCTGGCGGTGGGTATTGATCTTGGCACCACCAATTCCCTCGTGGCGACCGTGCGTAGCGGCCAGGCGGAAACGCTGGCCGACGAGCAGGGCCGCCATCTGCTGCCTTCCGTGGTCCACTACCAGCAGCAGAGCCACGCGGTCGGGTATGACGCTCGCGCCAACGCCGCGCGCGACCCGGCGAACACCATCAGCTCCGTAAAGCGCATGATGGGCCGCTCGCTGGCCGATATTCAGACCCGCTACCCGCA